>CAZVEP010000136.1:0-6234 GCA_964625635.1 uncultured Rhodohalobacter sp. | reverse complement strand
CGCTTTGGAGTACTTCGTTCGCAAGTACAGCTACCCGCTGCCCAATCACATTGTAAACCGTTAAACTCACATCACTCGCCTGTGGCAGGCTAAAACTGATATTTGTCGTTGGGTTAAAAGGATTCGGATAATTCTGTGAAAGCTCAAAATCTGAAGCTAATGCATCATCTTCAATGCTGACACCTGTAAACCCTTCGATTTTCAGGATATCTACGAAATCAAGGCTAAAGGTTGCCGAACCTATGTAATTGACTTCTATATCGTTCTGACCCTGGTTGAGCGCTACACCCACCAAATCGAGGGTATTCCATGTGTCGGCTTCACCGCTTAGGGTTGCTGACTGATCTGCACCATTTATGCTAATGGTTACGGGTAAATCACCATCCACCATGTACTCAAATTTAAGCACATACTGGCCAGCTACGTCCGCATTAAAAGGTGTATTCACAGTGGCATCACCTGTAATCTCTGCCAGATTATCACCATCTGCACATACACTACCTTCCTCACATCTTAGCGAGCCGCCGCCCACAAGCTGAGCTTCTCCCGGATAGAGTGTAGTGACAATATTCTCCGTACCGGCTTCAAGGATTTCAACCTTTTGATACTCGAGAAATCCCCAATTTTTATTGAGCCGTATTGAATTCACTCCTTGTTCAAGACCTACGCCTGCAGCGACCGGTTCTGACCATGCTACGCCGTCCTGTACCTCGCCGATTTGCACGGGTATCGCGTCTCCGCTATTAACAACAAGATCTGTCTGGCGCCCTGTACTTTCATCAGAATACCAGGTCCGCTTATATATCTTAATGTCGTAGCTTCCGGCAGTCTCAACATTTACTTCATCCCAGAGAATATCGCCGCCGCCTTCAATTCTCACGATCTGACGATCAGGTGCAGCTTTAGCCTCTGCACTTCCGGTAAGCTGGCCATTCTCTGACTGGAGACGCTCTACAAATTCACTGGTGATTTCTGCACCAAAGATATCCATTATTTCTGCACGCTGAGTTTCCCGGTTGTTCATCCATTGGCTTTTTTGCGACGGATACCAGTTCAGGTCACCAAGCGGATATCCGCCAATTGCGGCAGATTGCAGCGCAGAATTTGAGTACGTAAGATCTTCAGGCGGATTAGGGCTGAAGATCACCTCAATATCAGGCTGACTGGGATTTAATTTATTCGGATACCAGTACCCATATGCAGTTGGTTCTTGACCGTTACGCACCGCTGTAATAAACTGGATACGCTCGTCATGATTAGTTGGGTAGTTGGTAAAACCCGGATTCTGCTCGTCAAACAAGTTGTCTTTAACAACCCAGTTAGAATTAAGCTCTTCATCGAAGAGGTTTTGCGTACGCACGTTTAACAACGGTTGTTTTCTAATGTTGAACGTATCGTTATCAGCGGTGTAGTAAGCCGGATATTCGCTTTCCAGGAAGAACGAGTTATTAGCAATCGCTATTTTCCGTTCCGCATCAAGCCCGTATCGTGATGGGATATTGTCCAGGCCAAACATACCGGAGTATTGCTCATCATCTGATGCAAGACGATCTGCGCTAATCTCAGCTGCTGACTCACCTTGCCAGAAGCCATTAAGTATCAGGTTATTTGTAAATACCATATTCTTAACCCACGCCCCCAAAACTACTTGACGGCCGGAGTTTACAAACGTGTTTTGATTCACCCAAAGTAAGTTAGCAGAACCATTTTCAACCTGGATCGGAAAACCATTTACGTTCAAAAATGTATTGTTTTCAACCCATACGGTATCCATATCGGCCCATGTAGAAAATCCTCGTCCCCCCCATGGTTGAGTGTGCGACGCAAGATTTCTAAAACGAGAGTTTGTAACAAACAGATCTGTTTCTGCCCCATAGACTCCAAAGAATCCCCACTGGGCTTTTTCAAACGTAACGTTGTCAAACGTCAGCCGAATGCCGCTTCCCTGCATTTCGTACACTTCGTAAGGGTAGTCTCCAGCCGTGCTCATACCTAAAAGTGTTACATTTTTAATCGTCAAGTCTCCTTCTGCCGAAATCAGCTTTCCAGGTCTTGAGTTATCTTCACGGTGATTTAACTGAATCGCCGGAGGGAATGAGTCAGGGTTGTTTGGATCCGGCATCTCGCCTACGATATTCAGGTGCCATCCTTCATTCGTAATCCGTTCGGTCACATAATAAAATCCGCTTGCCTGTAACTTATATACTCGGTTAGGATTTAATCTGTCACCCGTGTCGTTAGTATCGGCAATAATTGTTTCGAACAGGGAGTTTTGCAAAACCTCTGTTCCTGCTTCATTAATCCACTCTACGACCAGAGTATCACTTGCTGTTTGTGCAGACAATGTACTCATACCTGTCAGTAGACAGATCACAAGCAATGACTGTATATATTTGTAGAAGTCTTTCATATTTACCTCTTAAGGATTTTGTGTTTTTGGTTATGGTATGGTTAATTCAAGGTCGATTTGCTTTAAAATTCTACTCTCAAACCAATATCAAATGTGACGCCATAGTACTGCTCGTACGTCGGATACCTTGCAAACTGAGACATGTAATTTCGGTCGTTTTCATTGTTGAGGTTATTAACATTTGCATAGATCTGTAGATTATCCGAGATCTGCTGGCGTAACATCACGTCCATTCGAAAGATATCACCCGTGAACACATCATCAGTGGTTACGAATACAAGTTCATCCTCCTCGTTTCGCTCAAAATTCCGGCTTCCGAAGTTCCCGGTAAATACATCCCCCTGGTAGTAGATTGAAAACCGGCCGGAAAAACCTTTATAGTCGTATCCGAGCGTTACATTGGCAATATTACTGGGCTGGTCAGGAATTCGCTGAGTACCCACGGTATCCCTTAGGACCTTTTCAGAGAAAGGAGGAAAAACCGGACGAGGTGTTATAGGTTTATTTTCTGTGTATGTGTAGGGATAGTCCGTTTCAGATGCTATTAGCGTATAGTTCACATTCAGCGTTAATCCCTGCAGGAAAGACGGGAGATACCAAAAGTAGGTTTGCCAGTCGAATTCAATTCCTCTGACATACGCGGGGTTTTCAGAATTAATGTATGTGTTAATGTTGGGCTGACCTGCAATATTTGGCAGATTTAGTTCGGGCAGTATGTCCTGGCCTTCAATTAATGGAAACTGGACGAACCGTATTAATCCATCTATCTCCTTTCTGAATGCCGAGACTCCGAAATAACCCAGCCGGTTTTCATAGACTGATACAGATAAGTCCAGGTTTTTGGATTCGGCATTACCCAGATTGGTATTTGGTGCATTTACAAAATCCCGGAATTGTCCTATGTAAGTATTTGGTGCAAACTGTGAAAAATCCGGTCTGGAAATGGTTTCGGTATAGGCAAACCGAATATCCATCCAATCGAACGGATTAGCCTTCACGTGTACCATAGGTAAAAAGTGTTCAACCGATCTGCTGGCTGATGTATCACTAAATGCCGGAAGTTCACCCGGAGCGGTTGGTGAGTTGAATGAGACAAATTTTGCACTGTATTCCGTCTCATCCATTTCAACCCTGAAGCCCGGTATTACCGTGAGATAGTCCCATAGCTGAAACTCCGACATGGCATAAAAAGCCTTGTAGTTTTCAGTGCCCTCATAATCATCCTGAACCGACCCTCCCCCATGAAACATCAAATCTGCATTTTCTATTGCACCGGTAGCCCTTCTTAAAATATTCTGATCCAGTGCAAATCCAATCGGATAATCCCCGCCTACAAAATTAGATCGGCTGTAGTCCGAGATATAGAAATTTTCAATTGATATCTGGTCTGACCCATCAGCGGCTAAACTAAACTCCGGAAATTCAGCCGCAATAATACTCCGTGCCTCTCGGCCGCCTCCATAAAATAATCCTGGACCATTCAGGGATGTTCTGTCATAAGAGCGGTCCTTAAATCGCATCTTTCCACCAAACTTGAAATACCCATTTACATTCTGCGATATATCAAATGGGATTTTCAGATTGGCTTGCGCTGTTATTTCTTCCTGCTCAGTAATATCAGAGCTTGTATTTAAACCAAGGAAAAATGTTTGTGACGGGTCATTCTCGTAGTAATCCGGAATTTGTTCAGGACTTCCAAATCTCGCATCAATTCCGAGCGCGGAGTCCGGATGAAGGGCCGTCTGCTGCTGAAAGCTCCAGTAGTAGTTTTTTGGAGCATCATTATCAGACATTGTAAATGCCAGACCAGCATCATATTCGAAATATTTAAACTTCTGCTTTACATCAGTAGCAAACTGGTAAATAGATGTCGTTCTTTCATATTTATTAGCAGCAAAATCATGGTATTCACGATTTGCGTCGAACCGGTTGGTTCGCTGAAGCCCGTCATTTTCAATCTGGTTGTAAATACCGTTTAAGACGATTTCTCCTCTCGGTATTTTATAATCAAAAATCAGGCTCCCCCCAATTCGTGATCTGCGCAGTCCGCGTTCATTTAAATCGATGGTATTGATAGCTTGTCGGGTAACCCCGGAATTATCTGCCAGCAACTGGTAATTGCCGGAAAAAGTATCTGCCGTGCGGTTATAGCTGTCGAGGTTCATATTGACAATTACACCCAGTTTACTGCCAAAGAATCTATCCCCTACACTCAATACAGTTTTGTAGTTGGCCAGATCTTCCTGAAGTGCATTATATCCACCCTGCCATCGAAAATCTGTGAAACTCTCATCCGGGGCAGTTCGCATCCTCAGGTTTACAGTTCCGCCTAAAGCATCAGCATCCATATCGGGAGTAACTGCTTTCGACACTTCAATACCATCTAACATACTGCTCGAAATAAGACTCAAATCCACGCTTCGGTCACCGGAGCCGGTAGAGGGCAGTTTTACACCATTTATGGATATGTTATTATATTTTGGAGACAGACCTCGTATGGCAATCTTACTGGCCTCTCCTCCATCACGCTGGATTGAAACACCCGGCAAACGCCCAACAGATTCTGCTGCATTTACATCAGGCAGTTCTTTAATTCTGGCGGCTGAAACAATATTAGTTATGGTATTTGCTTTTCTCTGTTCATTAATAGCACCCACCTGTCCCTGGGCTTGTGCAGAAACCATGATTTCTTCACCTTCTACTCCGGCCCACTCCATTTCTAATTCAACATCTGTTACCTCACCGGCCACTACTTCAACGGTCTCCTCAAAGGTTTCATAGCCTAGGTAAGACACTCTTAGCGTCTGTGTACCTACCGATACGTTTCTGATAATAAATTTTCCGTTTGCATCAGCGGCTGCTCCTTTACTGGTACCCATTATAAGTACATTCGCCCCGTAAAGCGGCTCACCGGAACCCGCCTCAATAATTGTCCCTTCAATAGTGCCACTGTCCTGAGCTAAAGTGAGCCCCTGAAATACAACTGTAAAAAATAGTATGGAAATAATTGTAACTATCTTGTGCATATGAATTTTGTTTTGCTATTAACCTGGACACCTTTTTAGCATAAATGGTAAATAATTTTAGACCTCAAGAAGCGCTTCCAATAAATATTATTTAGACTCACATCTTCATACTTATCAATACTTTGTAGTGAACTGGAATGGATCAAATGTAAAGCTGCAACCGCAAATTGAATCTTACGAGTCTAGTACCCCTAAAAGGTTATGCATTCACAATTAGTAAATTTGTTTGATTTAATCTGTTTATAAGATTAATCAATTCAGTTTATTAAATCAACTTCTATTTTAGATAATCTCAGATTAAACCCCTACTTGAGCATTATTACGGTAGCAAGGGGGAAGAATCGATTAGATTTCCTGGGTCTCAGACAGATTTTTCCTAACAATACATCACGCTAGCGACCCTTTTTTATAGTTTTTTGCCAAAAGAGGTAACCCGAAATAGGATTATATTAAACTTACATTTGGGAGTCAGCTGGGGTAATTCCTGGAAAGTAGTTAGAATCTAAATCATAGATATTGACCACGACCTGTCCATATCGTTTATGTTGATCATGGCAATCTAAGTTCGTGAATTTCTGAGGAAAAACGGGGGAGGTTATAAACCTCCTCCTGTTCTATTGAGTCAAAGGTATCGTATGACTTGAGCTATTACAGGCGTCTTGATTCGCTCTTTTTTTAGAGTTCTGTATCTCCCATATATTTTATCATGAAATCGTTGTCAGTCTGCCTTTTGAGCGGTGTAATCACACATTCTCGCAGAGAATCTCATTCAATTCGCGATAAGTAATTGGCTTAATG
>CAZVEP010000135.1:6269-6357 GCA_964625635.1 uncultured Rhodohalobacter sp. | reverse complement strand
GCACTGCTATTCCAGGCCCGCCATCTGTGATAATTGAAGACCAATATGAAAATCCTGTTCCGAATATTAACGTTACGGTCAGTGAACA
>CAZVEP010000135.1:0-6169 GCA_964625635.1 uncultured Rhodohalobacter sp. | reverse complement strand
CGGAGCTGCTACCTCCTTTAGTTTCGAGACAATAACAAGCCCACAGGTAGCGGGATCGCTCTTCGAAGTAACTATTGTCGCACTCGATAACCAGGGTAACATAGCCAGCGGTTACAATGGAACTGCAGCACTAACGTCATCAGCAGGTTCCGTCTCACCATCATCTGTCACGTTCAGTAACGGTGATGCGGTTTTAGAAATTTCAGTAAGTAATGCAGGTAGTAATCAAACTATTACCGCAGAGGACGGATCTGTAACAGGTACATCGAATACGTTTGACGTTCAGAGTGGCGGGGTTGATGCTACCAACTCATCGGTTTCAGCCAGCCCGCTCACACTCCAGGCAGGGCAGACTTCTACGCTAACTATAGATCTTCGCGATGACAGCAATAATAGCGTAAGCGGAGTAGATGCGGGTAACTTTGGCATAACACTGACAGGTGATGCAACATCAGGTACTCTCTCAGAACCGACTGCCGGAACATATACGGCATCCATCACTAATGAGAGTGCGGAAACAGTAACGGCATCTGTTACAGTAAACGGGACGCTGTTAAATGATTCACCTCAAATTGTATTTAATCCGGCAGCTGCTGATCCAGTTTCAACGACGGCTAATGTTCCAAATGGAGCAGCTGGTGAGTCAACCGTCATAATAGTCTCGGTTAATGATGAGTTTGGAAACCCAGTAATTGGTGTTGCCGGGCAGCTTATCGCTTCGGTCTCAGCCGGGCCAAATACAGGAGCTACTTTCTCATCATTTACTGATAATAGTGACGGTACCTATACTGCAAGCTATACACCACAGACGATCGGCACTGATGAGATCACAATTACCCTCGACGGCGCGGAGATTTCCGGCAGCCCTTATTCTTCCATTGTAACAACAAGTGATGTGAGTGCATCAAACTCAAGCGCATCAGCTTCATCTGCAAGTGAGGTGGTAGGTAACCCAGTGGTAGTTACAGTTGACTTGAGAGATGGCAGCAACAATCCAATTGCAGGGCTCATATCTGGTGATTTCAATATTAATACAACAGGATCTGCTACAGCCGGAACCATCAGTGAGACGACAACAAATGGAACATATGAATTCTCTGTCTCAAATCAGGTAGCAGAATCAATTACGGTTACAATAACGGCCACCGGCACAACTCTCGATGATACGCCTGTGATTACCTTTACCGCCGGTGTTCCAGATCAATTGAGTGTTTCTACTCAGCCTTCAAACGTAACCGCAGGAGTATTTATCCCAGGGCCACCTTCGGTTATCCTTGAAGACCAATATGAAAATCCTGTTCCGAATATTAACGTTACGGTCAGTGAACAGGGCGGAGAAGCATTTGCAAGCGGTACGGCTACGATTCAAACCGACGCGACAGGTATTGCAGATTTTAATGATTTGAGAATCGATGTAATCGGACAGTATAACTTAGTATTCTCGTCTGCCGGACTGAATAATCAAACCTCAAATGCCTTTGATGTAAGTGCCGGGCCAGCGGATGCGGGCCAGACGACTGCAGCGGTACCGAATGGATCAGCCGGTGATCCGACTGTGATTACGATTACGGTGAAAGATGCCTTTGGTAACAGCGTCACGGATGCGGCCGGTGACCTGGCGGTATCGGTCAGTGGTGCGAATACCGGGGCAACGGTGGATGCAATCACCGGCAATGGCGACGGAACTTACACGACCGGATATACGCCAACATCAACAGGCGATGATACGATTACAATTACGTTAAACGGGACAGGCATATCAGGCAGTCCGTTTACAAGCACGGTCATTACAAGTGATGCATCCAATGTGGACGTAGCTGTCGAACCGGCACAAACGGTCGCAGGTCAGCCGGTTGCAGGTCCACCTGCGGTGCTGGTAACCGACAATTTAAATAACTCAGTATCGGGAATAGACGTGGTGGCCAGCCTGTCGGCGGGATCGTTTACCAGCGGCACGCTCACGGTGGCTTCAGACGGTAGTGGTGAGTCGGTGTTTGACGACCTGGTGATTACACAGGCGGGTTCTTATACAATCGACTTTAATGCGCAGGGCGTCACTACTCCGGCGACCACCACTGCATTTGATGTGATACCGGCGGCGGCATCTGCCCTGGTCATTGATTCAGGAAACAATCAAACAGCAACGGTTACACAGACACTTGCGAGCCAGCTAACGGTTCAGGTAACGGATCAGTTTGGCAATGCGGTGGCCGGTGAGGATGTAAACTTTGCGATTACCGCTACTCCAACGGGAGCAACGGGACAGAACATATCGGCGGCGACAGTACCAACGGATGTAGATGGCCTTGCCGCTACGTCGCTGACGCTGGGTAATGTGTCGGGCGACTACCAGGTAACGGCCTCCGGAACAGGTTTTGGGTCCGTGGTCTTTACTGCGACGGCGGAGCCCGGAGCTGCTACCTCCTTTAGTTTCGAGACAATAACAAGCCCACAGGTAGCGGGAGAAGCTTTCTCTATCACAATCACTGCACGGGATAGTGAAGACAATCTGGCGAATAGCTACAGCGGATCGGCATCACTTTCGACCTCTGCCGGCACAATTGCACCACTAACCACCAATTTTTCAAATGGATCATCAACCGTTAATGTATCGGTTACAAATGCGGGAATAGACCAAACGATTACAGCAGAAGATGGTTCTATCATGGGTACATCGAATACATTTAATGTTGAAAGCGGTGGCGTGAGTGCCACAAATTCAACAGCCTCAGCCAGTCCGGTATCGCTCGAGGCGGGTCAAAACTCAACGCTTGAGATAAACCTTCGCGACGGTAGCGGCAACCCTATTGGTGGTGTGAGTGCAGGTAATTTTGATATATCCCTGACTGGTGATGCCACATTGGGTACCCTTACAGAACCGACATCGGGTACGTATACGGCATCTATTGCCAATCAAACTGCAGAATTAGTATCGGTTAGCGTAACGGTGAATACAGTATTGCTTAACGATTCACCACAAATTGAGTTTACAGCAGGTGCAGTATCGAATGTGACAATCTTATCGGGCAATAACCAAACAGGCACAGTAGCTGAACAACTTACATCCGATTTTGTAGTTGAAGCCACAGATGTTTTCAATAATCCTGTTAGTAGCGTCCAGGTTGATTTTGCCATTGATCAGATACCAGCTGGTGCCACAGGTGAGAGCTTAACTAATATGCAAATCTTGACAGGCTCGTTAGGGCGTGCCGCAACACGCTTAACATTAGGCGATATCCCTGGAACATATACGGTTGATGCCACAGTAGCAGGTGCTGGTACTGTTACATTTAGTGCGCAAGCAGAAATTGGAGAAGCCTCGTCGATGACGGTTACAACCCCGCCGTCAGAAACAACGGCAGGAACTTCAATATCACCTGCACCTGCAGTAACCATTACGGATGACGCCGGCAATGCAATTGGAGGCGTTAATGTGAGCGTAAGTGAGCAGGGCGGATATACGTTTGATAGTGGAACGCTGAGTTCTTTAACCGATGCAAATGGCGTTGCATCTTTTGACGGCCTTGTTATTAATACTGCCGGAAATTACACACTTGAATTTGATGCAGACGCTCCTGCTGTGTCGTCCATTTCAAGCACTCCATTTGACGTTGTTCCTGCAGCAGGTGACCCGGCCAATAGCACAGCAAACGTACCAGATGGAGCCGCCGGTGACCCAACAACGATTACAATCTCGGTATGGGATCAGTTTAACAATGCGGTAACAGGTGCAAGCGGAGCTCTATCGGTAAGTTTCGTTACGGGACCAAATTCAGGGTCTTCCTTCAGCACAATTACAGATAACGGGAACGGTACATATACAACAAGCTATACGCCTACAGCTATTGGCGAAGACGAGATTTCGATTACACTAAATGGAACTAACATTGCAGGCACCACATATTTTAGTACCGTATCAACGAGTGATGTAAGTGCTTCTAATTCGAATGTTTCTGCCACGCCGGGTACGTTACAAGCCGGTAGTAATTCCCTGGTTACCGTTGAAGTAAGGGATGGTAGTAATAATCTGATATCAGGATTGGTTTCAACGGATTTTTCTATTACAGTAAGTGGTAATGGATCGGCCGGACCTATTTCCGAAACGTCGCCGGGTGGCACCTATCAGTTTAATGTTTCAAATGAGACGGCAGAACAGGTAAACGTGAGTGTGACTGCAACTGGAACGACCCTCACTGATTCTCCGACTATAATCTTTACGGCAGCATCTGCTGATCTGATGCTCATAACTCAGCAGCCGCTCCTCTCTGAAGCCGGGCAGCCAATTATTGGGCCACCAACAGTTCGGATAACTGACCAGTATGGCAACCGGGTACCGAACGTTGAAGTTACATTAAGTGAGCAGAGTGGTCAGGCATTTTCAACAAGCAGCACCTCTGTAATAAATACCAATAGTCAGGGCCTGGCTATATTTGATAATGTTGCCATTGAGCCGGTCGGAGATTATAATCTTGTCTTCTCAGTAGCCGGTATCACAAATCGTACATCTAATCTTTTCAGGGTTGAAGCGAGTGCCCCTGTGGCATCTCAAACGACGGCCTCCGTACCAAATGGATCAGCTGGCGTAAGAACTCAGATTTCAATTACAGCAAGAGATGCTTTTGGCAATCGTGTCGAGGGGGCTGCGTCGCTTATCGGGGTTCAGATTTCAGGAGCTAATAATGGCAGTTCACTCGAAGGAATATTGGATAACGGCGGTGGTGTTTATACAACGGCATACACTCCTTTATCTACCGGAACAGACCAGGTGGCTATAGATATTGACGGCATAGCGATACCTAACAGTCCGTTTGCAAGTGTAGTTACAACAAGTGATGCGGATGTGGTTGCATTAAATCAGCAACCTCTTGGAACTACAGCAGGTAACACAATTGATGGGCCCCCATCGGTTCTTGTAACTGATGAATTTGATAACACTGTATCAGGCATAGAAGTAACTGTGCGGGAGAGCGGTGGTGCAGGTTTTGATGCAGGTAACTTAACAGTTGCTACAGATCCGAGTGGTGTGGCACTGTTTGATGATCTCCAGATAAACACAGCGGGAACATACACACTCATTTTTGATGCCGTAGGTGCAGAGCTCGATGCAACATCAGATCCATTCAATGTTACTGCTGCTTCGGGTGATGCGGGTTCGACGGTTGCAAGTGTGCCTCCCGGAACAGCCGGACAAGCGACAGAAATAACAGTTACTGTTGAAGATATTTATGGTAATCGTGTCGAAGGCGTTCAGGGAGACTTGAACATATCTGTTACTGCGGGGCCAAATACCGGAGCAATTGTTTCGACTATCGTTAACCAGGGTAACGGGATTTATACAGCTTCATACACGCCAACTGAGACGGGAACTGACGAAATAACGGTTACCTTATCGACTGTTGCTTTGACGAGCGGTCCGGTGACAAGCGAAGTAAGCGCAGGAGCGGCATCGACTCTTGAAATATCTCAACAGCCGCCAGCAACTACGGAAGCGGGTTCGCTGATTAGTCCTGCCCCATCTATCACTGTAAGAGATGCCGATCTTAACGTTGTTCCCGAAGTTGACGTCACTGCTACACTCAGCTCTAATGATTTTACAGTTCCCAGTACAGTCTCGGTGAAAACTAATACTAACGGTGTTGCACTATTTGACAATTTAATTATTGAAGCTGCCGCCGCAGGATATACGATCACTTTTAGTACCGATGCTGCCGGTGTGTCGGATGTAATATCGAACAGTTTTGATATCACTGCTGTTGCCGCCTCTTCAATCGAGTTGGTAACTGGCGACAATCAGACAGGCAATGTAAGTACTCAGCTCGCTTTACCATTTACGGTTCGCGTTGTAGACAGTTTTGGTAATCCGGTTTCAGGTGAAAATGTATCGTTTGCAATTACTGATTTTCCTACCGGAGCTGCTGGTCAGGTACTCTCGACAACCACAGATACAAGTAGCTCACCAGACGGACTTGCTTCTACAACGTTAACACTGGGTGACTTGGCAGGCACTTATACTGTTGAGGCTTCGTTTAACGGTGTAATAGTTACGTTTACGGCTGAAGCGAATTAAATCTGATCCTCCGTTATATCATTTAAAAAATTTTCAACTTCCGATTAATGAGTAAGAACATCTTCGGTTCCGATTTAATCACCTGCAGCGAATCCCCTAAAA
>CAZVEP010000134.1:0-6358 GCA_964625635.1 uncultured Rhodohalobacter sp. | reverse complement strand
GTGTAGCTCAGTTGGCAGAGCACTGGTCTCCAAAACCAGGTGTCGGGAGTTCGAGCCTCTCCACCCGTGCAAAACAGATGAATGTAAGCCGTATCGTCGATTGATTGTGAATTTGACATCCGGCAATCGAATAAGTTGAATGAAACCATGCAGAAAATAAAAGAGTTTTTAGACGGTGTAAGAACCGAAATGAAAAAAGTGAGCTGGCCACAACAGCAGGAGCTGATTGATAACACAATCATTGTTGTTGTGTTTACCATCATCGTTACAACATTTATTTTTGGCGTGGATCAAGTTTACAGCACAATTTTGGAGGCTATTTACAGCTTATGAGTTCTGACAGTGAATTCGATTGGTATGTAGTTCGTGTTTTTACAGGGCATGAAAAGAAAGTAAAGGAATATCTTCAGAGAGAAATTGCCGAGCACGGGCTTGAAGATAAAGTTGATGAAATACTCATACCTACTGAAACCATTGTTGAGATCAGATCCGGGAAGAAAAAACAGAAGGAAAAGAATTTTTTCCCCGGCTATATGCTCTTGAGTACCAAGTATGATGAAGAAGTAAATAACCTTGTACAGGGAGCACCTTCTTGTATTGGGTTTTTGAAATCCGGCAAGAATGATCTTGTCCCTCAGCCTCTCAAAGAAAGTGAAGTTGAACGAATTTTAGGCCGTGTCCTTGATAATAAGGAGATGGTAGAAGGTGGTGTTGTTGACATTCCTTATAAGGAAGGAGACATCGTAAAAGTAATTGACGGTCCATTCAAAGAATTTGATGGTACCGTGCAAGAAGTGTTACCTGACAAACTCAAGCTTCGGGTTTTAGTCAGTATTTTCGGGCGTAAAACCCCCGTTGAGGTAAACCTTAACCAGGTTGAATCAACAACTTAAGATCTTTTTTAACGTGAGCTATTACGCAGCAAACAGAAGAATGAATCACTAATTGATTCTATATGGCAAAAAAAGTAGATAAAGTGCTAAAACTTCAAATCGTTGGTGGACAGGCAAACCCTGCTCCTCCGGTAGGTCCAGCTTTAGGCCAGGCCGGAATCAACATTATGGAGTTTTGTAAAGCATTTAACGCGAAAACCCAGGATAAAGCTGGTACAATAATTCCGGTTGAAATCACAGTCTTTGCGGACAAGTCGTTTACGTTTAAGACGAAAACGCCTCCCGCAGCAGTACTGTTGAAGAAAGCCGCTAATATTAAATCCGGCTCAGGCGAACCTAACCGTAAAAAGGTTGGGAAAGTAACCCTGGCGCAGTGTAAGGAAATTGCTGAGCAGAAGATGGAAGACTTAAATGCCTTCGATTTAGATCAAGCTGCTGAGATGATAGCCGGAACTGCCCGAAGTATGGGTTTGCGTGTAATCCGAGATAACTAAGAGGATTTAAGAAAATGGCAAAGCGAGGTAAAAAATATCGTCAGGCTGCAGAGCTGATTGACAGTGATATGGAATACACAATTGAGGAGGCTTGTGACTTGGTCAAAAAGACCAGGATTGCGTCTTTCAATGAGTCGGTAGATTTAGATCTCCGTCTTGGTGTAGATCCCCGTCATGCCGATCAGATGGTGCGCGGAACGGTTTCTCTGCCACACGGTACAGGTAAAGATGTACGCGTGCTGGCTTTGGTGAATGAAGCCAAAGAAGAAGAAGCCAAGGAAGCAGGTGCCGACTTTGTAGGACTCGACGAATATATCGAAAAAATTGAGGACGGGTGGGCAGATATCGACGTGATTATTGCCACACCTGACGTAATGGGAAAAATCGGAAGGCTTGGACGGCACCTTGGCCCGCGTGGCTTAATGCCCAATCCTAAAAGCGGTACGGTTACCATGGATATTGCAGATGCCGTAAAAGAGTTCAAGTCCGGTAAGATTGATTTCCGGGTTGACAAAGCAGGTATTCTGCACACCTCTATCGGAAAAGCTGACTTTGATGCAAATGAGCTGCGTGAAAATGCAATCTCATTTCTTCAGACAATAATGAAGATGAGGCCATCGTCCGCAAAAGGACTGTACATTCGAAGTGCTTACATGAGCACAACGATGGGCCCCAGTATCCAGATCAGCCGATCATCCATTACTTCAATTTAGAAATTAAAAGGATACAACATGCCTACATTATCAGATAAAAAGGCAATTGTGGAAGAAATCACCCAAGAACTCGAAGCTGCTAACGGTCTCTATATTACCAACTACAAAGGTATGTCAGTTGGAAATATGGCCGATTTAAGGACTGAGTTCAGAAAAGGTGACGTTCGTTACAAAGTGTATAAAAACACGATGGTTAAACGGGCGATGGAAGCAATTGGCGGTTATGATGAACTCTACCCATTTCTGAATGAACAGAATGGATTTGCATTTGTAGAGGAAGAGTTCGCAGCACCTGCAAAAGCTCTGAAGCAATATATTAAGGAAAACAGTAAGCCCGAATTCAAAGCGGCTATAATTGACGGTGAATTTTACGGCGAAGGTCAGCTTGACGCATTGGCTGCCATGAAGTCGAAAAACGAAGTTATTGGCGATATTATCGGCCTGCTTCTTTCACCAGTCTCCAATATTGTTAGCGGACTGCAGGCTCAAGGCGAAACTATTGCCGGCGCTGTGAAAACAATCGCTGAAAAAGGCGACGAATAACCAAACGATCATTACAACTTTTTTAATTATAAAACGACGAACGGAGAAATCTAACAATGGCTGACGTTAAAGAAATCGCAGAACAATTAGTAAACCTAACAGTTAAAGAAGCCAATGAATTGGCTAAAGTGCTTGAAGAAGAGTACGATATCAAACCAGCTGCAGCTGCTGTTGCAGTAGCAGGTCCTGCCGGTGGTGGCGATGAAGCCGCTGAAGAGCAGACAGAATTTGATGTTGTATTGAAATCAGCAGGCGCTAAGAAAATTGCTGTTATTAAAGAGGTTCGCGGCATCACCGGTCTTGGCTTAAAAGAAGCTAAGGAAATGGTAGACGGCGCACCTAACACTATTAAAGAAGCTGTTTCTAAAGATGAAGCAGAAGAGCTGAAAAGCAAACTCGAAGATGCCGGGGCTGAAGTAGAACTTAAGTAATCCGGTTTTCTACGCAATTTGTCAGAGCCAACACCGTTTTAATCGGTTGTTGGCTTTTGGCGTCTCTACAACACCTGTACTTTTTACGTTATAAACGTGCAACTACAGTCGTTTCACATCTTATTTTTAACCTAAAGGAGAGGCTTCCTTTTGAGTACTACTATGGAGAAAATCCCATTTACCGATCGACTATCATTTGGCCGTATTAAACACGTTATAGACTATCCTGATTTCCTGGATATTCAGCTGGAGTCTTTCAATTACTTCGCTCAGCTGGACATTGCTCCCGATGATAGAGCAGACCAGGGCCTGCAGCGTATATTCAATGAAAATTTTCCCATCAGCGACAGCCGGGAAACTCACATTCTTGAATTTGTCTATTACTCTGTTGATACCCCAAAATATAACATGCGGGAATGTCAGGAACGCGGTCTTACATATGCGATTCCTCTCAAAGCAAAACTGCGTCTTTCATCTCTTGATGATTCGGACGAAGCCGCTGAAACAATCGAACAGGAAGTCTTTCTCGGCGATCTGCCCTGGATGACAAACCGAGGCACATTTATTGTAAATGGTGCCGAGCGGGTGATTGTAAGTCAGCTGCACCGTTCACCAGGCGTGTTCTTTGGCCAGTCTGTCCACCCGAATGGTACACAGCTTTATTCAGCGCGTGTTATACCATTTAAAGGGTCATGGATTGAGTTTACAAATGACATCCGTGACGTACTTTGGGCCTACATTGACAGAAAGAAAAAGATCCCTGCAACGACTCTGCTCAGAGGACTGGGTTATTCTTCAGACCTCGAGATCTTGAATCTGTTTGGTCTCTCAGAAGAAGTAGAGGTAGGCACCAAGAAAGCCTTCAACTCTAATGCTGTAGGTCAAAGACTGGCAGTTGATCTGACTGTAGAGGTAACCGAAGAGGTTGTAGATGATGAAACAGGAGAAGTGACGGAGGCTACAAGCCGTAAAGTACTTCTCGAGCGTGATCATGAAATTGAACCTGAAGATCACCAGTTATTTAAAGAAGCCGGCGTTAAGAAAACGCTGATTCAAAAAATGGGTACGGAAGAATCAGACCGTTCGGTTGTGATGAATACCCTCCGAAAGGATCCGTCTCATGATGAAGTATCTGCACTTTCAGAAATTTATCAGCAAATCAGAACCGGTGAAATGCCGGATCCTGAAACAGCACGACAGGTTCTTGAGCGTCTCTTTTTCAGCGATAAGAAGTATGACCTTGGCGAAGTTGGACGTTATCGCCTGAACAAGCGCCTTAAAGTGGATGTGGATCCTGAGATTCAATATCTGACGAAAGAAGATGTTGTGGCAATTGTGAAAGAAGTAATCCGCCTGAAAGAAGCTAAGTCTCAGGTTGATGACATTGATCACCTCAGTAACCGACGTGTTCGTACGGTAGGTGAGCAGCTGGGACAGCAGTTCTCTGTTGGTCTTGCACGAATGGCGCGGACTATCAGAGAGAGAATGAACTCTCGTGATGCCGAGCAACTTACGCCGCAAGATCTTGTTAATGCACGTACGATCTCCAGTGTTATAAACAGCTTCTTTGGTACAAATCAGCTGTCACAGTTTATGGATCAAACCAATCCAATTGCTGAGCTGACTCACAAACGCAGAATGTCTGCGCTTGGGCCTGGTGGTCTGACGCGTGAACGTGCGGGTTTTGAGGTTCGTGACGTTCACTACACTCACTACGGCCGGCTTTGCCCAATTGAAACGCCTGAGGGTCCAAACATTGGTTTGATTACCTCTCTTTGCGTTCATGCTAAAATTAATGACTTCGGCTTTATCGAAACTCCTTATCGCAAGGTAAAAGAGGGATCGGTTACAGACGATGTTGAATACTTAGCGGCTGAGCAGGAAGACGAGACTATCATTGCACAGGCGAACGCACCACTTACTGATAAAGGAAATTTTGAGAACGACGCGATTTTCTCTCGTTTCCGCGAAAGTAATGTAGGTCTTGCAACGCCTGATGAAGTCGAATATATGGACGTATCTGCAAACCAGATTACGTCTCTTGCAGCTGCACTGATTCCATTTATTGAGCATGATGATGCCAACAGGGCATTGATGGGATCAAACATGCAGCGCCAGGCTGTTCCGCTTCTTCGACCTGACTCCCCGATTGTTGGTACAGGTCTTGAGCAGCGGGCTGCGAAAGATTCACGGGCAATCATTAGTGCTGAAGGCACCGGTGAAGTTGTATTTGTCAGTGGAGATGAAATTAAAATCAGGTACGAACGAAGTGAACTGGAAGAAAACTGCTATTTCGATGGCGGAATCAAATCCTATAAACTCAAGAAGTTCGAACGAAGTAACCAGGATACAACTGTAAACCAGCGTCCCATTGTAGATGTTGGCGACAAAGTTAAGGAAGGCGATGCGATCGCCGATGGTTGCGCTACTCAAAAAGGAGAGCTTGCACTGGGTCGTAACCTGGTAGTGGCATTCATGCCTTGGCGAGGGTACAATTTCGAGGATGCAATTGTAATCAGCGAAAAAATTGTACAGGACGATATTTATACGTCGATCCACATCACTGAATTTGAACAGCAGGTTCGTGACACTAAGCGTGGTGAAGAAGAACTGACGCGCGAGATTCCCAACGTAAGTGAGGATGCAACACGTAACCTCGATGAACAGGGTATTATTCGTGTGGGCGCGAAAGTGAAACATGGCGACATACTTGTAGGGAAAATTACTCCTAAGGGAGAAACAGATCCTACGCCAGAAGAGAAACTTCTTCGGGCAATCTTCGGTGATAAAGCCGGTGATGTGAAAGATGCATCACTGAAAACACCACCGGGTGTAAAAGGTGTTGTTATCAATACGCAACTCTTCAGCAGAAAACGTGATGAGCAGATTTCCCGAAAAGAGGAAAAAGCCCTTGTTGAAGCTGAAAATGAGCGTCATGCTGAGAAACTGGATGATCTCAACTCAAAATGGGCCGACAAGATGTACAGCCTGCTTAGAGATAAGACATCTCCGGGCGTTTACAACTATAGCGGTGTAGAGCTGATACCGAAAGGCGAGAAGTATAAGAAGTCGGTATTTGAAGAGCTTGAGCCCGTTACTATAAATGAAAATATTGACTGGGCAACAGACAGCGAGCTTGTCGAGCACGTAAGGTTGCTATTTAAAAATTACAGAGATCTCCGAAGAGATATCGATACCGAAGCCAAACGGCGTAAGTATCAGATACAGGTAGGAGATGAGCTGCCCCCCGGCATTATCCAAAAGGCAAAAGTTTATGTTGCCAA
>CAZVEP010000133.1:4968-6537 GCA_964625635.1 uncultured Rhodohalobacter sp. | reverse complement strand
ATACTATTCATGACGGCACCGTTTTTTACGCCCGAAGAGGAACAGATTATCAAAAATCAGGCGCCGAAGGCTGAGGCAGCAGGCACCTTTACCCCGACTCTGCTGCAGCTGGCCGAGCGCAAGAAGTTATTTCACCTGTCGGTGCCTGAATCGATGGGTGGCCATGAGATGCCGGTACCCGACCAGCTCGATTTTTACGAAGAAGCGTCTCGTCTGGACGGCAGTTTCGGGTGGACGATTAAACTGGGCGCCGGCGCAGGGCTCTTCAGCGGCTTTATGGATCAGTCGTTTGCACATGAGATCTTCAGCAACCCCGCGGCGTTCACGGCCGGATCAGGCTATCCCGCAGGCACCGCCAAACCAACCGGAAACGGTACCTATATTGTTAACGGCCGCTGGAAATATATCAGCGGAATTCATCACGCCACCCTTTTTACTGCCAACTGTATCGTCCAGGACGGCGCCAAAGCAGCTGAAGAACCTAACATCCGGGCGATGGCTTTTCTTCCCGGTGAAGTCCAAAAGCTCAACACCTGGAACGGCTATGGGCTCAAGGCATCAGCCAGTCACGATTTTGTAGTCAGCGATCTTGAAATCCCGGATAACCGGTCGTTTGTATTAACCCCCCGCACTGAGCATGAACATAAACCGCTTTTCAACTACCCGTTTATGGGCTACGCGCCGGCAGCCATCTCCTCTTCCGTCCTGGGCATGACCCTCTCATTTATCGATGAAGCGGAACAGCACGCAGGTCAGCCTGTGACTCTCCGGGAGGCAAGGGAAAAGCTGCAAAGCGAACGCAGATCCCTCCACGAAAGTGTCTCAAAACTCTGGGAGGAGTGCAGCGAAACTCTTCAGGGATCGCAGTCTACTATCGACCAGGTAAACAGAACCGCCAAAACCCTGACCCAAACCTGCCGTGAAACGGCGCTGGTGGTGTACAAGCTAAGCGGCATGAAGGTCCTCGATGAAACCACCCGCTTCAACCGGACCTGGCGCGATCTAATGACAGCCTCGCAGCATACAATGGTTCAATAGTGTGTGAGGTGTGACGTCGAATTATGGAACTGTTGAACTGTTGAATTGATGCGCCATGTTAAAAAAACAAGTGTCCTTGTCGTCCCGAGCGCCTCATGTTTCCTAAAAACCGGGAAACACTATTTCAGAAGTGACAGGAATTATATCTCATATTTAGATCGGAGAGATCTCCTTGGGATAGCTTGGGGTTTTGATGGGACTTTGTTTGGGCTAGTTCTAAGTGCTGGGAGATGTCTCGGCTTCGGCCTGAAAAACAGGCCTTCGCTCGACATGACAGGGATTGTTTTTATAATAAGGGCGGCGCAAAACATTACCTGGTTCTACTTTCTCACTTAAAGCGCCGCGCCCTGCCCCAGATACTGCTTCTGTCATCTCGACCGGCGGCACGTGTTTTTGCGTGCCAGAGCGGAGAGATCTCCTTGTGTTGGTTTGGGGTTTTGACGGGACTTTGATTAGGCTAGTTCTAGTGCTGGGAGATGTCTCGGCTACGGCCTGGAAAACAGGCCTTCGCTCGACATGACAGGGCTATGG
>CAZVEP010000133.1:2734-4868 GCA_964625635.1 uncultured Rhodohalobacter sp. | reverse complement strand
ACTTTGTTTGGATGAGTCCCAAGCATAAGGACATATCTCATCCTCACACCCGAAAGAATAGGCTGCAGACATGTTACAGTACTGTATATCTACAGATTGCCGCTTACTCCTGAAATGAAAAGTAGAGGCCAAAATTGGCGTTCAAATTTGTAATCTCACCGTTTTGCCTCTGCCCGTTCAGTGAGTTGAAGACAAGTTTCACTCTGAGTCTCCCCTCGTCGCTTTGTTGCTCCATCGTCATCTGGTCAACAGGCAGTGAGTCTACCTTGCCAGACCCGGTTTCAGCAAGTGTCTTTATAAACGATTTAAAATCAAAGACAAGGGTGTCTCCTGTGGATCTTCTGTCTGTAACGCGTAGTTCAAGATCTTCAGGGTTATATGACAGCGTCATCACCTGCCCGCCGAACTCAGTTTCAACCTCCATTGTATCGTTCCACAGCTCGATGTCGCCCACATACTGAACAAACCCTTCCAGGGGTACAGGATCCATCCTGTTTTTTTGAACCTGGAACATCTCAAACTCCATCCCGCCTTCCTCCATCTCCCAGTCATCCACATACTCAATCCCGACGAGATCTGTCACTGTCTCAGCATTAGACACCCCCATTGTGCTGTCTCTGTTCGCAAGCAGGTCATTGAGGTCCTGCTCAAAATAAGGCTGAATCGATTCAACGCCCTTCAGTTCAAGAAGGTAGTGTATTCCGGAGCTTATCTGTTTGCGATCCTGAAACGGTATCTCACGATCCGTTTGCCTGACGGTTCCGTTTTCATCCAATAGATCATACGCAGACAGGTGTTGCTCCAGTCTGTTTATCTGACTCCGCTCCGACACTGTGTACGCGCTATACGGACCAAAGGAGATCAGAAGTATGATAATTATAAGTGACGCCGGAATGATCCGGATGTCATTTCGTTTGCTGATCAGAAAGTAGACGGCTACTCCCGTCAGCCATACGGCCAGCGTAGCAACATAATACCGGTTGACGGTCACGCCATAGTCGGTTATGCGAACCCAGATAGCGAGTGACAGTAGAAAGATGAGCGGAATCAGCGCGATGTAGAACCCTTGCTGATAGAGCCGTAACCACGAATGTTCTTTCAGTTCACGTTCGGGATAGATCAGCAGCAGTCCCAATATACCAATAATCGAAAAGTTGAGCACAAGGTTGGCCACCCAGCCGTTCGGCCACTCCCATTCGATGAGTATTTTGCCCATATAGAGGTAGAGGATCATCAGGTAGACGACAATGAGAGGCAGAAGCACATATTTAACAAAGATTCTGAGGCCCTTTGGATAGGTCTTTTCCCGTTTCGTAAGGCTGGACGGATCTGGCACACCAGTAAGGAAGAACCAGGGGGCAAACACACCGTTTAACAGTATGGCAAGCTGGGCGTATCGCACGCCGCTGATATCAAATTCGAGGAGCACTTCCAGGGCATAAATGGCGACTGACAGACCGTTAAACAGCACCCCCACATACAGGATTGAGAGCAATAGTCGTATAAAAAGTGTTTTATTAAAGGCCCAAAAATCCGGGACGCTTTTTTTGATGATAAACGGGGCAACTGAGACCAGCAGATGGGCAGCCAGCACTAGTGTGATGTATCTGTAAAATGAGACGGAGCCCGACACTCCAAAATCCTCGGGCAGCGTCATAAAGTAGATGCCCAGCAAAGCCGCGACAGCCATTTTGGATAGCAGCCGGGTAGGCCGGTTCCACTCCCGGCTTTCGCCCACAACCGAGATGGCCAGAAACAGGGAGATTCCCAGGGCAAAGATCCAGCAGAGGTTTTGAATCAGGTAGCTTCCCTCCTGCTCATTCCATGCCAGATCCACGAGGTAAATAACGCCAAGGGTTCCCAGGATGGCGGAAGTTAACACAAATGGAAATCGGCGATAGGTATCGGATGCTTTTGATGAGATTTGCTCAAAGGATGGGAGACGTGCCATACGCTATTTGTTTGATTTTCCAGATCTCTGATAGAAATGTAGCAATATTTGGGAATAATAAAACCAGGATTTATCATGGACGGATGTCAAAAACATCTCACTAAAAAATTATGTTTGATTGTCAATACCGGGCGCCGATCCGGCATCTACTGACTCTTTGACGTTTTTACAATAAAAACAGGT
>CAZVEP010000133.1:0-2634 GCA_964625635.1 uncultured Rhodohalobacter sp. | reverse complement strand
GGCGCTGGGTTTCCTGCCATCCAAATCGCCAAAAACCTAATCACCTAATTCTCTAATTTTCTAATTAACTAAACCCATATCAACGAGTCACCCCTCTATGCGATCCCCCGGATGGCGGAGAGTAGAGAGGCGCCGGGGGTGAGTTCCCGGCATCAGGCCATTATACTTTCATTACCAGA
This sequence comes from uncultured Rhodohalobacter sp., assembly GCA_964625635.1. Lineage (GTDB taxonomy): Bacteria > Bacteroidota > Rhodothermia > Balneolales > Balneolaceae > SW132. The sequence goes on along the minus strand of CAZVEP010000133.1, from coordinate 2,455 downwards.
GTCGGCCACAAAGACGCAGGCGGACCGGGTGAGTTCCACGTAGGTGCGAAGTTCATCTATCACAGGTTTTGGGGGAAGACCAAAGAAATCTACGTCTGCCTGGGGTGCGGTTTGCAGTGCCTCTTTAAAGGTTCCAAGTTCGACGTGTGGAATTACGTCTTTCAGCCGTGACGTATCCAGAAGATTTTCGAGGTAGACATACGCTTCTTCAACCTGTGATTCCTCCACGACGGTGATCACGCGCATGTCGGCGTTCCAGTTTTTCTTTAGCTTGAAGGCAGACAGCATTGCAAGGTCGATATTCCCCAGATCCATATCCAGATTCCATTCAGGGCCCTGTTCCCTGATCCAGACATTGACACTTCCCTGCCGGCCAAGCTGCGCCACCGGATCTTCAAAATAGAGCTGCAGCCCCATGTCGTAATTACTGATCTCCTCAATAATGGATTGAATCACGTCATCTTTACTTCTGTCATTTGTGATCCTCAGGAACAGAATATTTGGTTTAAAAAAGGTACCCTGAAGGGTTTGCAGCGAGTTGAGCATGGCTTCTTTATAGTTGGACGAGTCGATGACCGACCAGCGGGTATACACGTTTTCACGGCTAAAGGAACTGGCGAGAGTGAAAAGATCATCGCTAATTCTGTCCGTCTCCGACTTATCCGCAATCCCGATGAGTTTGATTGAGCCTTTCGGGTACACAAGGTTACGTATCAGGCTGAAGCTTCCCCGGAGCTCGCGCGAACTTTGCACGGGCACCAGCAGATTGGCTTTCCAGGCCCGTTCGTTATCCTCAGGAAGAAGCGACACCCGTTTTGCGGCCCATTCAGCCAGCGACATAAACAGCCCGCTCCGCATATCGCCGTAAGGAACCTTAAGTTTCCGGTTGGAAAGATAAATGTAGGCGGCAAACACGAACGTAATGGCAATCAGACCAAAGGTTGGATTGATAATGAACATCGTAAAAAGGCATCCCAGCGTGCCGATGAACGGAACAAATCGTGGTACCGGAAAGGTGGGGCGAAAACTCACCATATCCATCCGCTGCTCAATCAGAACCACCAGGTTGATCATCATATAGGTAATCAGAAAAAACATGGTGATAAGCGGCGCGATGGTATTGAGGTCGCGCACCATAAGGGTTGCGATAACGATCCCCCCGGTGAGCAGGATGGCATTGCGCGGCTCGCCGTTACCAGCCAGTTTGGAAAACATCTCCCCGCCGGGAAAAATGCGGTGATCGCCCAGCGCCTGAAGTATACGGGGCGCCCCCACGATGGAAGCCAGCGCAGATGAGAACGTGGCGCCAAGAAGTCCGGCCAGAACCGCCGGCGGCGAAAAGGCGTAATCGATCATCACATTGTAGTTGGTCACCATCTCCTCGGGCGTAGCTACCCGTGACAGCCAGTAGCCGGAAAGCACGTACACAACGTAGCAAATCAGGATAGCGGAAATGGTGCCCAGGGGAATGCTTTTTTTCGGATTTTTAAGTTCTCCCGACATGTTGGCCCCTGCCATGATACCGGTGGCCGCCGGAAAGAAGACGGCAAACACAACCCAGAAACTGACGCCATCGGACTGACCGGACTGCGATCCCGGAAATTCACCCAGCCATTGGGGATCATGCTGCATCGCCCCGAAAAATACGCTGGCAGCTACCGAAAGCAGCGCACCGATGATAACCGCCAGGATGATATACTGAATGCGAAACGCGAGCTTTGCGCTCAGAAATGCCACCAGAAACAGAACGGCAAAAACGGTGACATCCACCGCTAATGCAGGATGATCCGGAAAGATATAGAGCCAGCCCTCCCTGAAACCAAAAATGTACATGGTAATGGCAAAGGTCTGTGCAAGGTAGAGCGGGATGCCTACACTGCCGCCAACCTCCAGCCCCAGCGATTGCGAGATAATGGAATAGGCGCCGCCCGCCTTGATTCGAATATTGGTGGTAATACACGACATGGAGAGTGCCGTAAAAGTTACGATCACAAAGGAAATAGTAACAATACCCAGTCCGCCTAAGAGTCCCGCGTTTCCGATCACCCAGCCATGGCGCACAAAAAGAATCACCCCGAGTATCGTAAGAAGGGTCGGGACAAACACCCCGCCAAATGTGCCGTATTTCTGCTGAACGGTGGATTCATGCTCATCAACCTGCTCTTGAAGCGACTCTGACTGGGTTGATGACTCCTCTGATGACTCTGCCATAGATTATTAATTTATGGAGGTTCCTCTTTTCATTACAACATAATGTAATACGCAAAAGGAACATTTGCATAGAATAAATTTTGGGATGTAAGGAGTTTTGGTGAGGCTTTTGTTTGATGAGTCCCCAGCACATAGAGATATCTCGGCTTCGGCCTATAAATCAGGCCTTCGCTACCAGTGACAGATTGAAAAATGCTGGACGGTCTGGTGGTTTTTTAATGGCCATAAATAGTATCTCCCATTC
>CAZVEP010000132.1:0-6635 GCA_964625635.1 uncultured Rhodohalobacter sp. | reverse complement strand
CAGCGGTCGTACTTTTTGGCGGACTGATGTGGCGGCGGGTTGTGAGTTACAGAGATAGGTGATTTACGAAGGTCAGTATTACTCTGTCAATAACTGTACTTAAGACTTTCAGCTTTCTAAAAAAAGTTGACAGGAGTAATAATAAAGCTGTATCTTAAAAAGACAAAAGAGTATTAAATATGTTTATGATTACATCAAAAGAAATGCTTCTTTCAACGTGCTTCACACACGCTCTTCGATATTCGGGCTATCTGGCTCTGGGGAGCAGTAATCCTTTCTGTTTAACAAAAACCGAACAGGGTTTTCGGGGGCTGATGATACATATGCCTATAGTTGATTTAACTACAAGTCATTTTTCTATATTAAATAAGACCTACTACACTTAAATAATAAACACTTATGAAAAACCGATTTTCAATACTCACGATTACTATTGTCTTCGCCCTGTTTCTGTTTGCACAAGCGTGCGGAGGTGGCGGAGAATCGAATGAACAATCACAAAGGACTGAACAGCAGGGTTCCGGTGCCTCCGGACTAACTGAATTTGAATTGGAGCACGGAATTGGTCCGGTTAACGAAGTGGTTGAGCTGGGCGAACTTAATCCAGAATTAGCCGCAGAGGGTAAAGAAATTTTTGAGGCTAAATGCTCAGCATGTCACAGACCTAACGAGAGGTACATAGGACCGGCAGCAGGTGATATTCTCGATCGTCGTTCTGCAACCTATGCGATGAACATGATTATGAACCCTGACGAGATGACCAAGAAACATCCTGAAGGTAAAAAAATGATGCAGGAATATATGTCTCCAATGCCCTATCAAAATGTAACCATTGAACAGGCAAGAGCTATTGTGGAATATTTCAGAACGATTGAAGACTCAACAGAAAGTGAAACCAATCAATAACAACTAAACTCTTACAAATTATGGAACCAAAGAAAAAGAAATCAAAGTTAATGTGGTGGTCTGTTCCGCTGATTGCTGTACTTGCTCTAACCTTTTACGGGTGTCCGTCACAGCAGAATTTATCGGGATCGAGCGATGCCGCACAAAAAGTATATGTAGCTCCCGGTGAACATGACGAATATTACGGAATGTTTTCAGGCGGATATAGCGGACAGCTGCCTGTTTACGGACTTCCGTCAGGCCGCCATCTTTATACAGTCCCGGTATTCACACAATCGGCTACGAATGGATATGGGTACAATGAAGAAACAAGACCCATGCTCATGACAACTCATGGCTACGTTCCCTGGGATGATGCCCACCACCCTGAAGGATCACAAACAGACGGTGAGCTGGACGGACGCTGGGTATTTATGAATGCAAATAATACACCCCGCATTGCACGTATTGACCTGACCAATTTCCAGACTGCAGAGATTATTGAAATTCCCAACTCTGCCGGTAACCACGCGTCATCATTTGTAACGGTTAATACCGAATATGTATCTGCAGCTACCCGATTCAGTATTCCTATGGATGAAGATTTAGAGAACATGGACGTGCCTATTTCATCCTATGCAGAAAATTTCAAAGGAACGATCTCGTTCATTAAAGTAGGAGATGAAGGTGAAATGAGCGTAGACTTTCAGATTTTAGTCCCGGGATTCAACTACGATCTCTCCCATGCAGGTAAAGGTCCCTCAGAAGACTGGGCTTTCTTTACCAGTTACAACAGTGAGGAGGCTCACACGCTTCTGGAACGAAATGCTTCCAGAAATGACAAGGACTTTATTGCAGCTATTAACTGGAGAAAGGCTGCAGATCTCGTAGCAGATGGCGCGGGTGAAGATATTCCCGGAGAGCACTACAGGAATTATATGGATCACGATCAGCAACTGGCAAAATCAGAACTGATTGAAACGGTTCGCGTGCTGGATCCGGAAGAGCACCCTGGTATTATTTACTATCTGCCAACACCGAAATCTCCCCATGGTGTAGATGTGGATCCAACAGGCCGATATATCGTAGCCGGAGGTAAACTTTCTTCTGTACTTCCTGTTCACTCCTTTGAGAAAATTCAGCAGGCTATTGAAAACGAAGATTACGAAGGTGAAATCGACGGAATCCCTGTACTGAACTACGAATCCATTGTACAGGCAGAAGTTGAAAACGCAGGTATAGGAACGCTTCATACCGAATTTGATGGAAACGGATATGCCTATACAACGGCCTTTATCTCTTCGGAAATCGTAAAATGGAGTCTTGAAACATTTGAGGTTGTTGATAGGATTGACACCTATTACTCACCCGGTCACCTTATGATTCCGGGTGGTGATACACGTAATCCTGACGGCAAGTACCTGGTCGCACTTAACAAGATCACCAAAGATCGCTATTTGCCAACCGGCCCCGAGCTGTTCCACTCGGCACAGCTTATCGATATATCCGGAGATAAAATGGAGCTGCTTCTCGATTTCCCGACTGATGGTGAGCCACATTATGCTCAGGGCATCAGGGCCGATCTTATCGTAGACAATCAAATCAGGTTCTACGAACTCGAGGGAAATAATCATCCCGATGCAACCAAGACTGAAAGCGAAGCCAGAGTGGAAAGAGACGGCAACGACGTTCACGTCTATATGACATCTATCCGAAGTCACTTTACACCAGACAACATTGAAGGGGTAAAAGTAGGTGATAACGTCTATTTTCACCTTACCAACATCGAACAGGATTGGGACGTGCCTCACGGATTTGCCGTAATGGGAGCACAAACTTCAGAGCTTCTGGTAATGCCCGGTGAGACCAGAACCCTGGTATGGAAGCCCAAAAAAGTGGGTGTCTATCCATTCTATTGCACCGATTTCTGCTCTGCACTGCACCAGGAGATGCAAGGGTATGTAAGAGTTTCACCTGAAGATTCAGATGTGGAAATTTCTTACAGAACAGGTACTGAAGGCTAAATGGAAGAATTTATCGTGAAAAGGGTACTGACCTGCCCTTTTCTCTTTATGTAAAATTTCACCAACTGCAAGGGCATTATGAAAACAAAAGAAAGAGTACTAATGGCTGTAGCAGCGCTGTTGCTGGGCCTGGTGTTTATGTTTCCCATATGGACAATTGACATGGATGCTCCGCAATATCCTGAGGGTATCGGAATGGAAATTTCGATAAATAAAATAGAGGGAAAGAGTAAAAATGACCTTCAAAATATCAATGGCCTGAACCACTATATTGGAATGAAGGAGATCAATCCTGATTCCATTCCGGAGCTCAAAATCATGCCCTGGATCTTTGCTTTTCTAATCGCATCAGGTCTTGGAATTGCCATTTGGGGGAATCGAACGGCTCTATTGATATGGATCATTCTCTTTATTTTGCTGGCAATAGCCGGACTTGTGGATTTCTACCTTTGGAGCTACGACTACGGACATAATCTGAGTGAAGATGCCGCGATTAAAGTACCTGGCATGACGTATCAGCCACCGATAATCGGTACAAAAGAGCTATTGAATATCACGGCATCGTCCTGGCCGGGAATTGGATTTTATATCTCACTGGTGAGTATGGGGCTTGCTTCATACGCTTTCTGGTCAAGCAAATAAACATAAAAAGTCAACTTGTTGAGTTATTATGAAAAAAAGCCTTCTCTTTTCATTACTGGCCTTAACGATACTGAGTGCATGCATTAATCAGGAGCCTAAAGAGATAAATCTGCATACTGACGAGTGTGCCTACTGTAAAATGGTGGTTTCTGACCAGCAGTTTGCATCTCAACTGGTTTCCGATAAAGGTAAATCCTATCCTTTTGACAGCATCGAGTGTATGGCGGCATATGCATACCAATCACCGGGTATGGCCGAAAATGCAAAACTTTATGCAGCAGATTATACCCAGCAGGGGAATTGGCTGTTGATTGAGAATTCAGATGTTTATCGGGCAGAAAGCGTGCCGAGTCCCATGGGTCTTTCCCTTTTTGCACTGCCTGAGCAGGATCCGGTCCCGTCAGAAATCGCTGATGCAGAAAAAATGAGCTGGAATGAGACCATTAATTATGTAGTAGACCAATGGGACGTAAAACGATGATGAACTCGTTTTTTTCAACTCCATTTAGGGCATCGTATCTTAAATTCCTGTTACCTGTATTATGCTTGTTTTTTTTGCCGCTGTTTGCAGCTGCTCAAAGCCCGTCATCGGATACTGAACGTTCAGAATTATCTGAACTTGCCATGTTAATAGCAAAAGCAGACTCCGGCGATACCGTCTTTCTGGAGCCTAAAACATATGCCGTAAATGATCTGCTGATTGAAAAATCCGTAACCATAGACGGACAGAATGGTGCTGTGCTCGACATAGGCAGCGAGGGATATGGCCTTATTGTGATGGGAGAGAACATCACACTTCAGAATTTTGAAATCAAGGATTCTGGCTTTGGTTTTATGGATGATTATGCGGCCATTCTCGTGGAGGACAGCAAAAATATTGTCGTTGAGAATCTTACGCTTACTAATAATTTCTTCGCAATTTTTGTCGCAAAAAGTGAAAAAGTCGAAATTTCGAATAACAGGATTATCTCAAATGCCGAGAGGCAAACAACATCGGGTAATGGCGTTCATATTTGGTACAGCAAAGATGTGGAAGTGCATCAGAATGAAATTGCCGGCCACCGAGATGGTATCTATCTAGAGTTCGTTGAGGGCAGCATGATTACGGGTAACCATGTTTATAGCAACATTCGGTATGGGCTGCATTTTATGTACTCAGACGAATGCAGCTATATTGGAAATGAATTCCGTGATAACATTTCGGGTGTAGCCGTAATGTATACCGACGATGTGGTTATGCGGCATAACCGCTTCATTCAAAACTGGGGTGCCAACCGATATGGCCTGTTGTTAAAAGAGATCAATGACAGTGTTGTGGAGTATAATCTTTTTGAAACCAATTCTGTGGGAATATACAGCGAAGCATCTAATCGAGTGGAAATTCAGCGTAATGAATTTCATAATAACGGTACTGCCCTCCGTATTATGGCCAACGGCGTGGATAACCGTATCGAAAGAAACAATTTTATCGGTAATGTTTTTGAAGTGTCTACCAACAGCCGTTCAAATCCGAATCACTATGAGGGGAATTACTGGAGCCAGTATGAGGGCTATGATCTCGATCGCGATGGCGTGGGCGATGTGGAACACAGACCGGTACGCCTCTTCTCGCTATTTGCAGAGCGTCAGCCGCTGTCACTTATCATGCTGCGAAGTATAATGGCTCATCTGCTCGATACTGCAGAACGGGTATTTCCGGTGCTTACACCCAAAAATCTTGTTGACCCTAAACCAGCAATGGATCCTATTCAATGATTCAAATAAATAATTTAAAAAAGGCATTTGGCCCCCATCAGGTACTCAAGGGAATTGATCTGGAAATTCCGGATGGCCAGGCAACAGGCATAGTGGGACCCAACGGTGCCGGAAAAACCACGCTTATAAAAACAATTTTGGGACTCGTGAAATCTGATTCGGGAGACATCAGTATCAATGATATACATCTTAACGGCAATTACGACTATCGGCGGCAAATCGGCTATATGCCACAGCAGGCTCGCTATCCCGAACAAATGGTGGTATCGGATCTTTTTCAGTTTATTGAAGATCTCCGTGAAGAAGAATCTGTTTACAAACAGGATTTGATCGATGAGTTTAATCTCGAACCTGAACTCCATAAGCAGCTGCGTGTACTTTCAGGGGGCAACAAGCAAAAGGTCGGCGCTACTCTGGCCATGATGTTTAACCCATCCATTCTCTTTTTTGATGAGCCAACCGCGGGCCTCGATCCTCGTTCCAGTTTTATTTTTAAAGAGCGGATAGAAAAAGAAAAAGAAGCCGAAAAAACTATGTTTATCACGTCTCACATTATGAGCGAGCTTGAACAGCTTGTGGATCATGTAATATTTATTCTCGAGGGTGAAATAAAATATTATGGCAGAATTGATGATCTCCTCAAAGATAATCAGCAAGAAAGGCTCGAAGGCGCCATTGCCAAACTGATGGAGGAACCCGCGAGATGATGAAAATTTACTGGAAAATACTTCAAAACGAATTTCAAACGTTGTTCCGCGCAAAATGGGTGCTTGGCTACGGGCTTATCTTTCTTCTTCTCACGGATACGCTCTTTCGTTTTGCCGGCGGAGGAACCGAGGTTTGGGTAAGCGTAAGTAATATTATGCTGCTGCTTATACCGATTATTAGCCTGATTTACGGTATCCTTTATATCTACCAGTCACGCGATTACCTGGAGCTGCTGCTCACGCAGCCGGTTAACAGGTCCACCCTTTTCTGGGGCCTCTACACCGGAATATCCGCTCCTTTGACCGTTGCCTTTATTATTGGATCTGCTCTACCGCTTGCCTGGCATGGTGGTTTATCTGAAGGATCGGCCTCTCAATTTTTTTTAGTGCTTGGGCTGGGATCTATGCTCACCTTTATATTTGTAGGCCTGGGATTCTTAATGGGGCTGTGGTTTTATGATGATAAAATAAAAGGTTTCGGTTTCTCCATTGTAATCTGGCTGTTCATGGCTGTCATATACGACGGCCTCATTATGGTGATCATCTTCATGTTTGGGGATTATCCATTGGAAACAGGCATCATTGCCGTTACCATGCTCAACCCGATGGATCTTGCCAGGAT
>CAZVEP010000131.1:0-6789 GCA_964625635.1 uncultured Rhodohalobacter sp. | reverse complement strand
TCGGCTGTAAGTACAAGCGGTAAATCAGCCGCTTCGTACGATACATTGATCAGCGGCGGAGACGTTGCATATCCGTAATAACCCACATCTTCAAGATTGATATCAGGCTGTAGCTGTAGTAGCTGTGGCCAGGGGTCGGGAGTAAATCCGCTTTCAAGTTTTATGGTACCCTGAATGGGATCTGCGGTAATATCAGGCCGAGACCGCCGCTCTTCCAGCTTCCGCATCGCATCCTGATAAAGCCCGACGGCAGCGGTAATGTTTTTACTCGTTTTGGTTTCGTCAGTTTGCTGAACCAATGCTACAATCGTCTCTTCATTTTCCTGCTGTTGAGCCAGCTGCTTTGCCTGTGCACTTTGAAGCGATATGAAATTGAATCCGCCGCTAGCAATAAGTACCAAAAAAACTGCCGTAACTAACCGTATACCCTTTAAAAATGAATACCTGTCAGGCGGCGATGCTGCAGACACTCCATCGTTTATTGTTTTATTTGGAACCTCGGATGTTGGCTTACCGGAAGGCGTTTCAAACATTTTAGTTTTCCTGCCGCCTGAGGGGGCTACCCCTCCTGAGAGATTGGCTCCGCCAAGTATTTTCATCCCCGTTCCGGGTGATTGTGTCGTTCTGTTCGCCATAGTAGTATGATATCTATTGAAGTTTTCTGCCCTGCTTGCGGGTACTAAAAGTCTTTCCACTTTTTCTTTTATGTCTTCACTCCCGGGATAATCAATCAAATAAAGTCCAATCTGTCATACCTGATTTTCTTTAAGCAATCACAACTATTGCAGGACACCCTTATGAGCTAAACATACTGTCCCCTCATCAAGAATTATAACATTTGCATTTATCGGCATTTTATTGATTTTACTAAAGTTATGAATACTCGTCTCTAAAGCGGTGTTAAATGGTGCAGTGGGGAAATTATAATAGATTCACATTACCGTTGTTAGTTCGGCAGAAAATACCGGCTATGTTTCTTGAGCAGCCGGCGCCATTTATGACCGTTGATGATATATATAATCAGTCCCCAGGAAAGTATAAGGACTGATTTGTGTGTAGGTTAGGATTTTTCAAAAAATAGAAAGGAGCAATCCCGGAGTTTTAACTCTGGATTATTACCAAAGTCTGTGATACTATTTTAATTACGGACATTCGGTTAAGTTTCATAATTCGCCCGGCATCAGTAGACAGAAACAAATAGCACTAAATACCATCAGCTGTCTTTACTGTAATCCGGTAAAAGCTCCAGAAATCGTGCAGATGTTTTAATTCCACGATGGAAGTCTTTCAGTGAGAAACTTTCATTCGGTGAATGAAGAGCATCTCTGGTCAGGCCAAAACCCATCAGGATAGAATTGACACCCAGTATTTTTTTGAAGTCAGAAACAATTGGAATGGATCCGCCCTCACGTGAAAACAAAACTTCTTTTTCGTAAATATCTTCAAACGCCTGGGCTGCAGCTTTCAGGCCATAGAAATCGAGATCGATCACCACAGGGTATCCGCCATGATGTTCTTTTACTTCCACATTTACAGAATTAGGTGCGAGTGATTTCACATACTCTTTAAACTGCTTGGCAATCTTATGCGGTTCCTGATTTGGCACCAGCCGCATGCTTATTTTTGCGCCGGCTTTTGATGGCAGCACGGTTTTAGCACCTTCTTTTTGATAGCCTCCCCAGATGCCATTCACATCAAGTGTCGGGCGTGCTGATGTTCGCTCCAGTGTACTATATCCTTTCTCCCCGTGGAGCTCAGTAATGCCAAGGTTACTCATGTAAGATTCGTCATTATGGGGCAGCTTGCTGTAAGCTTCTCTCATTTCAGGCGTCATGTCTTCAACATCATCGTAGAAACCGTCAATCTGGATTACTCCGTCATCGTCTTTCAGCTTGGCAATCATATTCACCAGTACGTTTGCCGGATTTTTAACCGCTCCGCCAAACACACCTGAGTGTAAATCTCTATTTGGCCCTGTCACAAGAACTTCCATATAAGCCAGGCCGCGCAGTCCATACGTAATGGATGGCTGATCTTCACCAAACATTGCTGTATCAGAAATAAGCACCATATCACAACTCAGCAGATCTTTGTGCTCTTTGATAAATGGGATGAGATTTGGAGAACCAATTTCTTCTTCACCTTCGAAGATAAAGGTCACATTAACCGGGAGCTTTGTTCCTGTTTGCAAATAGGCAGCGACCGACTTTATGTGCGTAAAAGACTGGCCTTTATCATCTGAACTACCACGCGCATATACGCGTCCGTCTTTAACAGTTGGCTCAAAAGGAGGTGTTTCCCACAGATCCTCAGGATCCGGTGGCTGAACATCATAGTGACCATATATTAATACAGTAGGCAACTCCGGATCAACGACCTTTCGGGCAGTTACAATTGGATGACCATCCGTTTCATGAAGCTTAACGTCATCGAGGCCTACTTCCTTCAGATGCCCTGCAAGGAATTTAGCAGCCTTTTTTACATCACTTTTTTTCGAAGAATCGGTACTTATACTTTCAATCCGGAGCAGCTGAAACAGCTCATCTTTAAACGTATCAATGTTATCGTCGATGTATTTTTGTACGGTAGACATATATAAATCTTCAATTTAATTATAGCTTTTAAAGGTAGCAGATCGGCATCAGAAAGGCTACTTTTTTAGAATGATCAATCCATTGGGTAAATAAACTCCTTCAAATTGATGGTAACTACTTTACCAACAACATCTTTTGTGTCAGGGTTTGCTCATTTGTTCGTATCCTGTAGAAATAAACACCCGAAGCAAGGCCCGACCCATCGAAATCCACGAAATGAAACCCTTCATTCAGCGGTCGGTTTATAAGTGTTTCTATCCGCCTGCCAATACTATCATAAATGTCGATTCTGACATTTTTCGCACTGTTTATAGAGAATTCAATTCTTGTTGTTGGATTAAACGGATTAGGATAGTTTCGCGCTAGTATATCCACTTCAGGAATGGCCGATTCAAGAGCAATTTTGTAATCTGCTATTCGGCTTCGGCTCGTATTTACTACGGCAATATAAAGCACATCCAGATTATTCCAGTCCCACTCTGTCTGAAGCTGCTGATTTAATGACACCTCGTCCATCGCTATTAAACTTTCAGCTGTACCATCTGTAAATAGACCAATTGCTCCTACACCAACGCCTGGCACGGTCGTTTCGAGACGGATACGAGGCCTGCCAATCGCAATATTCAGTGAGTTCGCCCGGAAGTAGTTGGCCGCAAACGGACGAAGGCCCGTTCGGTTAAGACTGTCAGGAATAAATTGAAGGTCCTGATTTGTCAATGGATTGGGATAGAATGCACTCTCCTCAAAACCAAATTCATTGCCGGTAAAATTCTCACCTGCTCCCAAATGCCATAAGTGGTTCATTACGTGAACTCCGGCAAAGGATTCGCCTTTAGTTAAAAGCACTGTATCAATTGCGTCAATAAACGGTATTTCAGGATTCGCAGACACTTCGTCCCATACGTCAACCCAGAAGTCTATTCCATAAGTTTGAGCAAAATAGAGCATCCAGGTAATATGATAGTAAGCGCCCGGAATTGGGTTCTGAGGGGCTCCAAAAATAGATGAGAAGCTTGGTTCCGTCGACTCCAAGCCGGTTTTTATGTAGTTGTAGTAATCGTCAACATTATCAAACACCACTTCTTCCATCATTGTGGCATCCATTTCTATCCAATTGAAACTCCCCGCGCTGCCCCTCCAGCGATTGGCCTCGTATTGAATAGCATGTTTAATCTCGTGTGCTATAGTCACATAAAGCGCACCTATCTGATTTCCTTCAGGATGGGCATTAGATGGAAAACCGTTAAACGAATTGTGAAGTGTGATAAATGTAGATGAGCCGGATGAAGTGGTAGTACCATAAAACCCAAAATTATCAAACCGGATTTCATAAGGGGCCCCGTCTCCGTCAGAAAAATCACTGAAGCCCAGTGTTTCTACCTGGTAAAGATAGGATGAGTCTGCCGCAAACGCAGCCTTGTAAATATAATCGGGGATACCGGCATCTATTGCAGCAGGCAGAGTTTGCTCATCAGGAACGGCATCATTACCAGTCGTTTCATAGTGGAAAATGAAACGGCCGGACGGAGAAACATAGGTATGTTCCGTATTCACACTGGCCGTGTTTGTCATGGCTTCAACAGCAGCTACTGTTGAAGCTTTAAGCCGGGGACGCATCTCCTCAAACTCTTGTGTTATTGGTACCATACATTTGATGGGAACCGTATTTTCACTGAGCCTGAATTCTGAATCAAGCTTTTCCGGACTATATGCAACAAAGTATTTTTGAAGAATAGCATCGTCCATAGATATCCTGCCACTCTCTTTCGCCTCCTCAATTGACATCAGCACTGGATGCTGATGAAAATGTGTTGTTTCGGTTTCCTGCGCTATTGCTGACACAGTAAAGCCAGTACACAACAAAATAAGCCCAAAAACTTTATGTAAAGTTACGCCCTGCAATCGTTTACTATTTTTTGATACGAAAATGATATAAAAGATCGTAATTTAAAGGATCAGCTAAAATAACGGAATTACAAGATTTATCGTCTGTTAAAATATGAATATGAATTACGAAGTACTTCTTTACTATAAATTTCATTCAATTGACAACCCGGAACGCTTTTGTAAAGAGCACAAAGAGTTTTTGGTAAACTTAGGCGTTAAAGGTCGGGTCTACATTGGCTCTGAGGGTTTAAATGGTACTATTGGCGGAACCCCTGACCAGATGCAACAGTACCGGGAATATGTATGGTCGCTCAATGGATTTGAAGAAACTGAATTTAAAACAGAGGAATCGGATGTTATACCGTTTCCGCGACTGACCTGTAAAGTACGCGATGAAATTGTGTCTATACATGTTGACGGATTGAATCCAAGCGAGGGTGGACGCCATCTCTCGCCGTCTGAATGGCGGAAAACAATGGAAACTGAAGATGATTATGTACTGATTGATGTTCGAAACGATTACGAAAGTGAGGTTGGCCACTTTGAGGGAGCCCTTACCCCACAGGTAGAAAATTTCTATGAGTTTCCACAATGGCTTGACGAGGCAGAAATTCCAAAAGACAAAAAAGTACTGATGTACTGCACGGGTGGTATTCGGTGTGAAAAATTTTCTGTTTTAATGAAGCAAAAGGGCTGGGACGACGTGAACCAGCTCCATGGCGGTATTCTCAACTATGCAAAAGAAGAGGAAGGCAAGCATTTCAAGGGAAAATGTTTCGTTTTTGATGACCGGCTGGTTGTTCCCGTTAACAAAGGAGACCTTCAGCCTATTGCCCACTGTGAAATTACTGGCAAACCGGCGGATAGTTTTATTAACTGTGCAAATATGGAATGCAATAAGCTTTTTGTCTGCTCCGAAGAGGGCGCCGAAAAATACAAAGGGTGCTGTAGCAAAGAGTGTATGAACAGCGAGTATCGCCGGCCGTTTGATGCTGAGAATGCGTTCCGTCCTTTCCGAAAATGGTATAACTACTTTGATGAGGACTTCAAACAAAGAGAAACTCAAGGGCATTAGTATAATTGCCTTTTTAAGCTCTTTTGGTGACTGGATTCCCGATTTTCGTTATGACTTACTTTAGAATCCAAGTAGTAAAAAACAAAATAACCCCGCAAGCTTATTGCGGGGTTATTTTGTTCTAATCTTCTGTAAGTCTGACTAAATCAATAGTCGTTTTTTGCTAAAGAATATTTTTAAGCTTTTCAAGCAGGGTGCCGTTTGAGGTGCCCGATTCTGAATGTCTTACATTTTCGGATGCCACAATACGGGTATACTGGTTCTGTTTCACGGCATTAGCTGCGGCCATGCGGGCGTAATCTTCACCACGGCAGTCATATTGCAGCTGAATATTACCGTTAATATCAATATCAATTGGAGCACCTTGATAATCTTCAGTGTGTCCTACAAGAACAGAACCGTTGATCGTTGGAGTACCCCGGCCTGTGAAGTTATAGGCATTCTCAAAAATAACCAAGCCATTAAATTCAAAGTTACCGGCTACATCGAGTGTGCTGCCGTCTTCGCCCTCATACTCCAGAGAGCCTGAAGTTCTTACAACAAGAATTCCATACCCTTCATCAATTCCACCGGTAAGTCTCGCATTATTTTCCACGAAAAAGACTCCGGGACTCTCTTGGGTTCCTAAAGCTCCTTTATAATTTCCGCTGATATATTGAACACCATCTGTATCAGCTAATCTAGCAATTAACTCATCAGTAGGCTGATATGAAAGGTCAGGATTTTCATAAATTTGGGGATTACCATCGACAGATGAACTTCCATCTGCTGAAGAGAAATTGCCTGCAGCACCCGGTATGGTTGTAATTGCGGGTTTATCTTCACACGAATAATCGGATGGTGAATTACCATTGATTGATGAAGATCCGCTCATTGTGAAATTAAAGAGGCTTGGATCAGCTGCTACAGTAAGAGAGCCTTCGAAATCCGGTACCAGAGAGCTAAATGGTTGCTTCAGGTAGAGCGCTCTAACCTGTACCAGGTCATCTAGATAGTCGGCGTTAGAATAAAGCCAGAGAGAATCAGGATCCCAGTAATTGGGGTTTTGATAATAGTCTGTATATAGCGCAACATCACGATCCTGAACGGTAGTTGTCCAGGGATTATTGATGTCATGAGTATTTGGCCAGTCATTGTCTTGATTGATCTCCTGCATTACTATCTGTATTGCAGTGTGGGCCGCATTCTTTGCCATAGTGTATTCGGCATAGTCCACATTTTTCTCTACGAGCA
>CAZVEP010000130.1:0-6867 GCA_964625635.1 uncultured Rhodohalobacter sp. | reverse complement strand
GCGGTATCATGCTGCCATCAGTGCGCATGGGTTTGCCCATCTCTTCGATGTTGTTTAGCATAATGACCGGGCTTTCGTTGAACCGGAAATTCCTCACGGCATTTCTGATACGGCCGTTTTCAATATAGAATGTCCCGTCGCGGGTAAGGCCGGTAAGTAATTGGGTCTGCGGATCCACCATTCGTATGTACCAGGTTCGCGTGACCAAAATGCCGCGCTCTGTATCAGCAATCAGTTCTTCGGTGGATTTATCTCCGCCCGGAACAATTGCATTGGAAGGACCCGGCAGTGGATCAACGCCCTGCTCTTTTGCCCAGTAACGCGAGTACGCCAAATTCTTAACTACTCCGTTTTCGACCCACATGGTTTTTTCCAGCGGCTGGCCCGATCCAGTAAACGGTGTTACCGGTACGTTTTCATCAAACGGATCGGAGTAGATTGTAACGCGTTCATCAAACATCTGTTCTCCAATACGTGTCCCGCCACCAGGTTTCGACATAAAACTTCTGCCTTCATCCGCTGTCCGGGCATTCATTGCACCAAGCATGTAGCGCAGAAGACCCGATACGGCGTGCGGTTCGAGAATAACGGTGTAGCGGCCGGGTTCGAGGGCAACTGCATCACGTGAACCGATTGACTTATCGATTGCAATTTGAGATGCAGCGCCTGTATCCAGCTTGTTTACATCGTTGTAGTCTCGCGACACCCATCCTGACCCGGTTCCGTCTTTGGTGCGAATAGTCACGGAAAAATCTACGCTTGTGGATTGATTGTAGGCAAACAGGCCTTTGTTGTTCATCAGCGCTTCAAATCCGGCTTCATCTTCCAGGAATCCTGCGGACACAAGATCATTTTCACTGCTTGGAGTAAGGCTTTCGTACGCCATTTGTGCTCTTTGATCCGGCTGTATACTCGCAGTGGATTCATGAAACGTAGGAGCTTCGCGGTACTCCTGCGGACCCAGCGGCTCCATAAACTCAGGATTATCAGGTGCGAGCCGTGCCAGCTCTTCAGATCGTTCAACAGCTTCCCGAAGGGATTCATCATCAAACTCATTCACGCTTGACGTTCCGGTTTTACTGCCGAATGAAGACTGAATGGAGAGCGATGTGTTCTGCTCTTCTCCGCTGGTTGTAACAGTATTGCGGGCATAGCGGATGTTGCCGCTGCGGCTGCCCTGAAGGTTAACTTCACAAAAATCAGCACCGGACATATTCACAACCTTTTGCATGATGTCCCGGGCTTCGTCTTTACTTAGAATGGCCATAATCGTTCAGTTTCAAATTTGTGTTTTTGGGATGATTAAATATTCCGGGCGGTATTGATCACATTGATGCCATCAAACCGGGTTGTGGAACTTCCGTGTGAAACAGCGCTGGACTGCGACGGCTGTCCTTTTCCATCAAAAAACGACCCTGAGAGCCTGTAATCTGACTCATCGCATATCTTGGAACATGAGTTCCAGAATTCCTGGGAATTGGCCTGATAGGCGACATCACGCAGCATTCCTGTAATTTCACCATTTTTGATTTCATAAAAGAGCTGACCGCCAAACTGGAAGTTATATCGCTGCTGATCAATGGAAAATGATCCGTCACCAACTATGTAAATTCCGTTCTCCACGTCTTTGATCATCTCATCAACAGAATATGGATCGGGTCCCGGAGCAAGTGATACGTTCGGCATGCGCTGAAACTGGACGCTGTTCCAGGAATCGGCATAGCAGCAGCCGTGCGATTCATTCTGATCAATCATATGCACCTGGTCGCGCGTGGCCTGGTAGTTGACTAGTATTCCATCTTTTACAAGATCCCACTGCTTCGTTTTCACGCCTTCGTCATCGTAGCCTACGTAACCAAGCGATCCCTTTTGCACTTTATCAGCAAACAAGTTCACCTGGTCCGAACCGTATTCAAAATCACCGGATTCCCATTTGTCGAGAGTGGCAAAACTTGTTCCGGCGAAGTTGGCTTCATAGCCAAGCACGCGGTCGAGCTCAAGCGGGTGGCCGACTGATTCGTGAATGGTGAGCCAGAGGTGCGACGGATCCAGAATCAAATCATACTGTCCCGGATCAACCGACTTAGCCGCAAGTTTTTGGCGACCGGCCTGTGCAAGCTGTGTCGCGTCTTCAATCATGTCATAGGAACTTCCGTAGCGGGTGACGATTCCTTCGTATTTTCCTTCTTGTCTACCATCAAGATATTCATACCCTCCGCCTACCGGGGCAGAAAGGCTCTGGATTGAATCAAACTTACCCGTCTCGCGGTCAACAACCGTGGCTGAAAAGCTTGGCCAGATTCTATGTACGTCCTGATCGATATATGATCCTTCCGTAGACGCAAAATATTTCTGCTCGTTGACCAAAAACATCCGGCTGCTCGCAAACTGCGCACCGTTCTGCATGGCAGCGTTATTCACTTCCAGCAGATAGTCCACCTTTTCGCCTATAGGCACTTCAAACGCGTTCTTTTCGATGGGTGTCTGCCAGCTCACTTCGCCATGGCTTTCCACAGGAGCTAGCACAACTGGTTCTGAATTGATCTTCGCATTCGCTTTGGCAATAGCCACGGCCTGTCGTGCAGCAGCGGCAAGACCATCTGCCGATACCGTATTGGTGGCTGAGAATCCCCATGTGCCGTCAGCAATAACCCGTATTCCCACACCATAAGATTCGGTGTTCACAGTATTTTGTACGCGATCTTCCCGTGTGATCACAAACTGGTTAAGATATCGTCCGATGCGTACATCGGCATAACTGGCTCCTGCAGAACGTGCAGCGTTCAGGGCTGCATCAGCCAGCGCCTTTTTCTCTGCATTATCAATCCAGCTCAGCGAATTGAATGCCTGAACTCGATTGCCGGTGAGCGGAATCATCAGTCCGCCCATACCCAATCCTGCGATTTTTAGAAAATCCTTTCGTTTCAAGATTTACTCCGTTTAAGATTAAGAGATACTATTTAAGCTTCTCAAATTCGGCGCCCTGTATTAATGACGTTTACATCGGCAAAGCGCGTGGTAGGGCAGCCGTGGCTTACAGCGCTGACTTGCGACGGCTGGCCTTTTCCATCAAAAAATGTACCGCCAAGCTTGTAGGTCGATTCTCCGCCAAGCTCCGCACATGAGTTCCAGAACTCCTGTGTATTTGACTGGTAAGCAACATCACGCAGCATTTGAGTGATTTCACCATTCTTAATTTCATAAAAAAGCTGGCCGCCAAACTGGAAATTGTACCGCTGCTGGTCGATGGAGTAGGATCCGCGGCCCAATATATAGATGCCGTTTTCGGTGTTTGAAATCAGGTCGTCCACTGATTTATCAATCGATCCTGGTTCGAGTGACACATTCGGCATTCGCTGAAAGGGAATTGAGGACCAGCTGTCAGCGTAGCAGCATCCATGAGATTCTTCATCATCCAGCATGTGCATTTGATCCCGGGTAGCCTGATAGTTGACTAAAATACCGTCTCTGATCAGATCCCACTGCTTGGTTTTCACACCGTCATCATCCCAGCCAACAGTCGCAAGGGCATCTTTTTGATTTTTGTCAGCCACCAGGTTGACGATATCGCTGCCATATTCAAAATCACCGGACCGCCATTTATCGAGGGTGGCAAAGCTGGTTCCGGCATAGTTGGCTTCGTAACCAAGTACGCGATCCAGTTCGAGCGGGTGTCCCACAGATTCGTGGATCGTTAAAAACAGGTGTGATGGATCAAGAATCAGATCATACTGCCCTGGATCGACAGATTTAGCCGTGTGTTTTTCCTGTGCCTGTTCAGCAGCTTCACGGGCTTCTTCAATCAGCCCGAAATTTTTAACATATTCGTATCCCATCCCAATGGGCTGGGCAAGGGAGTTTCTGGATTCAAAACCGCCGGCATCACGGTTTATACTCGTAACGGTAAATGTAGGCCAGCATCTGTGAACATTTTGATCGGCATATGTACCTTCTGTGGATGCAAAATATTTCTGTTCATTAACGAAAAAGAGATTTGATGAACAAAAGTCGGCTCCTGCCTTGCCGGCCTCACTATTGATTGTCATCAACAGGTCCACCTTTTCATCCATCGACACTTCAAATGGATTGATCTCGATAGGTGTCTCCCAAGATACATCGCCATATCCCCGGGCCGGAGCCAATTGAACTGGTTCATTCTGAATTCGCCGGTTTGCACGCGCGATCAGTATAGCCCTGCTTGTTGCATCTCTGATAGCATCTTCTGTGACGCTATTTGATGAGGCAAATCCCCAGGTATCATCCACAAGGACCCGTACGCCAAAGCCAAACGATTCCGTATTGGTAACACCATTAATATTCTGCTCCCTGCTTCTGATAAACTGATTCAGGTAGCGCCCTATTCTGATATCCGCATAGGATGCGCCGGAACTTGTTGCGGTTTGAAGGGCTACATCAGCCAGCCGTTTCTTCTCTGTAATCGGGAGATTCATTGCGAGCACGTCGCTATTTATGAAAGGCAACATCACAACACCGGCAGTACCAACACCGGCGAGCTTTAAAAAAGATTTTCGATCCATGTACACAGTATTGTAGATGTAACTATTTAATCATCTAAAGAAGAGAAATTCAATCGTAAAATGCCAAGGTTAATGAGTAAAATTAAATTAAATCTGACCTCAGTATATTTAATGCGGCGGCCTGAAGAGCTAAGTAAGTTAAATAGTGGTGTCGCACAGATTAATCAACAACAGTTTCGTGCCCTCGCGAAACAGGAGCCCCGGCGGGGCGACATCTCAATAGCCCCGTACAAGCGCCGTGTCGTTGACGGCGCGCAGTGCGGGGTTCGAACGATCAGGCATACAAAAGGCCCGAGGCGAACAGTCACGCAGAAGCAAAACAACTAATCGATGGGGCCTGGAAAAATCACGTGAAGCCTTTGACCCATCTGCCTTATTTAAAACTGACCTATCTGTTTTTTTCTAACTCCGGACACCCCTCACGCTTTTCGCTGAACGCTTAAGCGGTCTCCCCTCGGAGGGGAGAGAATTTGCCTAAATTACTAATTAATTCATTGGACCCATGCGTTTCGCTCCTAAGCGAAACAGGAGCCCCGGCGGGGCGACATCTCAATAGCCCCGTACAAGCGCCGTGTCGTTGACGGCGCGCAGTGCGGGGTTCGAACGATCAGGCATACAAAAGGCCCGAGGCGAACAGTCACGCAGAAGCAAAACAACTAATCGATGGGGCCTGGAAAAATCACGTGAAGCCTTTGACCCATCTGCCTTATTTAAAACTGACCTATCTGTTTTTTTCTAACTCCGGACACCCCTCACGCTTTTCGCTGAACGCTTAAGCGGTCTCCCCTCGGAGGGGAGATTTTGAAAACTCGTATAACCCGATTCCCGTGGCAATGCCTGCATTCAGGCTTTCAACTGCGGTTTGATCGCCAGGAATACTGACGGCCGTTCGGTGATCGGCAAACAATCCGGGAGAAATTCCATTCCCTTCATTCCCAACCACAATAATAGATCTTTCCGCAGGATTAACTTTTTGAATATCAATCGAGGATTCCCCGCCATCCATCAGGTATACCGTCCAGCCTGACGTCTCAAACTGCTCTAAACTTTCACTAAGATCCCCTTTCAGGTATGGCAAAGATCCCGTTGCTCCTGCAGTGCTCCTGACCACTTTCGGGTGAAACAAATCTGCTGTTCCGTGTCCAATCAGTAATCCAACAGCACCAAACCAGGCGGCTGTTCGAACAATAGTACCGACATTACCCGGATCCTGCACCCCGTCCAGAGCCAGAATCACCCCGCTGCCATCCTTTAGCTGTTCTAGTGAAGTTTCCTCCGGAATTTTACACACGGCCAGTATTCCCTGTGGTGAATCAGTATCGGAAAGTGATTTAAAATCGGAGCTTTCTACTTCGTAGGCATTTGCTTCATACTCAAATCCGGGCATATACCCCTTTTCAAGAATAATTGAACCGATTTCAATAAACCCGTTTTCTACAATTTGATCCACACAACGCTCACCTTCAGCCAGAAATAATCCCTCTTTTTTTCGGTATTTCGTCTGCTGAAGCTTTCTCCAGAGTTTAAGCTGACTATTTGATGCCGGTCTTATCTGCATAAATCTTTGCCTTTACTGGGATTGGGTTTGATCATCACAGCTTCTATATTTCAGGAAACCGCAATAACTACACATGGAAAGTATGAAAGATTTTTTGAGTACGCTCGGCATTGAGGAGAATAATCACGGAACGTCTACCGGACAGGATTTTTTCTCGGGAAAACAACCATCAGAGATTACCAGCCACACACCTACGGATGGTTCTGAAATTGCGACCGTCACCGAAACCACTCGCGATGATTATGAGCGAGTCGTTCAAATGTCTCAGGAAGCATTTAAAACATGGCGGATGATGCCCGCACCTCAGCGTGGTGAGATTGTGCGTCAGATTGGTGAAAAGCTTCGTAAGTATAAAGAACCACTCGGTAAGCTTGTTTCCTATGAGATGGGCAAAATCTACCAGGAAGGCCTCGGAGAAGTACAGGAGATGATTGATATTTGTGATTTTGCACTCGGTCAGTCACGCATGCTTTATGGAAACACGATGCATTCCGAACGCCCGCAACACCGTATGTATGAGCAGTGGCATCCATTGGGCACGGTAGGTATTATTTCCGCCTTCAATTTTCCGGTAGCCGTTTATAGCTGGAACGCCATGATTGCTGCCGTCTGCGGTGATACCGTAATCTGGAAAGGATCTGAAAAAACACCGCTTTGTTCAGTTGCGGTGCAGAAAATTGTTGCTGAAGTACTAAAAGAAAATGACCTTCCGGAAGGAGTTTTCTCACTCATTACCGGTGGCCGGGATGTGGGTGAGTGGATGACTAAAGA
>CAZVEP010000129.1:0-7008 GCA_964625635.1 uncultured Rhodohalobacter sp. | reverse complement strand
GATCGGTATAGATTCCTTTTGTAGCGCTGCGCACAACTTTGCTGCCGGTAAATTCCGCCATGTAAAAGCTTTTTCTCCACTCTTCTCCGGTTGCAGCCGCCATGACGGCCCGGATAGGTTTATTGAAATCGGGCCTTTCTTCGAAAATGGAACCTGTAACCCATGCGAGAATAATATTGGGATTGCCGGCACTGTAAATGGGAATCCATCCACGGAAAAAGGATCTGAAATTCTCACCAACATTTAGCGGCCGGTCCCAGATAATAGGCCTGTTGGTCTCCATTCGAAGCTGCTCGCCGCGATGCGACCGAATCATATATTCGAGCTCAAAAATGGAGGCCCATTCGGGTGAATCGATGCTTGTTGAATAGTCGGAAATGAGTTCTCCATCCGAGCGTATAAGATGCAAATCTATAGTGTAACCCTGCCAGCTGCTCTTTTCAAGAGATTCAATGATCTCCACAAATCGTGCCTGGGCCCGTTCCGGATTTTGATATATGTTAATATCATTCTGAATACGCAATTCAACGGTTTGAAGAATATTTTGAAGTATGGTTTTACCATTATTGTCTGCTTCAGCCGCGTAATCAAGAGCAATTCTTCGAAGCTCCCGGTCTGCACGGTCTGTGGTTGTATTCCAGATGATGGTGTAAATAGAGCAGGATGCAAAAAGCAGAATAATCATCATCCGCCTGAAGCCGGACATTTGCAGAAAGAGGGTTGGATAGTAGGCTATCAGCCAGCCACCGACAATGAATGATGTGAAGAGTATGCTGAAGAGCAATAACTGCCAGCCTATGAAAATGTCAAGAGCCGAAAGTTGACTGATGGCAAATGACGTCACTAAAAATGTTAAGAAAAAGGAGAAGAATATGAGTACAGCCTTATCGCGGTCATATTTAAAAATGAACTGGGAGATAGTGAGGCTGATGCCGGCAATGGCCGTAAAAAATATTGCCCCTGAAATATAGAAGAAAAGCGCAGCAGGAGAGGGCACAAGCTCCAGGTCTAGTAGGGGTATGGCCGGGTTAACAGTAATCTGTTTTGTGCTCTCTAAAAAGAAGAGAATAATCAAGACCTCTGCAACGGTATAGAGAACCGCAAGCATCATGCCCCTGACCTGCATATTGGGTTTCTTGGTAGACTTAAATCCACGCAATGTTGTAAAGGTGACCAGGAAAAGAAGAACCAGAAACATTGAATGAATAAAGTATTCACCCAGCTGTACATAGAAATTATAGAGTTCGCTATTCTCCTGGGCAAGAAACACCTCACTCCAGGAACGCGTTACCTCAAAATGAATAGCAGTAAACCACACCACTGAAATCGCAGCGATCTGAAACAGGAGCGACCACCAGGAATTGAAGAAAAAAGTAAACACGACAAACAGCACAAAAAATGTCAGTGCGATGGCCATATGAAACATTTTCCGGGTGTTTCGAACAGATGTTTCGTAAGTGTCCCGAAAACCGGCATAATCCTGCTCAAATGCATAAACAATACCAACAGAATCACCGCTGGAAATATTCAGTACCCGGTAATCGGCAACATTGTCTGGCGGCAATGATGAATAACTAAATTTAACCGGATATTTTGATTGTAAACGCTTATCTGCGGCAAGACTATAGGTGACGTTTGGAGCTATTGGCAGATTTGTAGAATGTGAGAGCTTTCGGGCTGTAATTAATTGATAAGAGCGTTCATTAAATGTAAACGTCGACTGAGATTTTAGTAATGTGAGATTCGTGCGCCGGTCCAGGGTTGTGTAGACTGAATCGCGTCCTGTAGGTTCAGATTCAGGTATATTATTCAGATGAAATCCGTTCCAGCTCCAAAGTTCTCCATCCCGGTAAAGTGCGACACCCCAAAAATCTCTTTCTTCAAACTCTCTGTATATAAGCTGAATATTTTGGCCTTGTTCAATCAGGGGTACAATATCATCGAGCAAATTAGCTGTATCGTCAGATATCTGGTCTTTAGCCTTATTAAACAGCTCCTGACCTGTCTCCAGGCTCTCTTCGATAAGTGTGTCGGGAGAGGTGGGAAGAGTCCAGTGATAGGTGTTCAAAAATTCAAAAACACCGAGCGATGCCAATACCGTAAACGCAACGGCAGCGGGAATCAGCAGCGGATGTTTAAGAACTTGCTTCAACTATTTTCAATTTCTGGGTCTTCAATTTTTGTAATTTTAGCGTCATTCCACATTCTCTCTATTCCATAATATTCTCTTTTATCTTGACTGAAAATATGGACAACAACATTTACGTAATCGAGAATAATCCACCGGCGCCCTTCAAGCCCCTCTTTTTTCCACTCAGCTTCTCCAATCTCTTTTTTTGTTTTTTGTGATACACTACTTGCCAATGCACCAATCTGAGTATCGGATGTACCATGGCAAACAATAAAAAAGTCGGTAAGTGTCGTTAGTTCGCGTACATCCAACAAAACTATATCTTTTGCTTTCTTTTCAAGAAGTGCTTCAGTAATCGTATTAATAAGAGTACTGGAATCGGCTGTTTTATTGCCGGATTTGGTTGTGAATTGATCTGTTGCTGCTGATTCTGTCATAGGCAATTAATTAAAGTGTGGAAGTCATTAGAATGTATATTAGAGATTTAGAGTTTCGTAATCTGCTCCCAGGACGAGTGTGACATCCAGGTAAAATTCTCCGGAAACTTCCAGGAGTACATGTTCTTCTTTAATACCAAGTGCTCTTGCCACCCGCATTGCATTTTCAGTTTGATGACTTCGGGCAATGACGACTGACTTTTCCATGTTGAAGTGGTCGAAATTACCGGTTTCAACTACATCAAATCCGTACCCGCGGAGTGTACTGGTGTAATTGGTTGCAAGACCTGCAACACCGCAACCGTTCAATACTTCAAGCTGAATAACTTCACTGATGAGTGCCGGATCCTGTTCAACGCGGTCGGATGAAATGCGCGGAAACAAGACTCTGGCAATAAGTGAAAAAACAAGGATGAAGAGTAAAAAGCCTAAAAAACCAATGGCTGTATTCAGAAGCAGTGAAGACCGATCTTTCTCTTGTTTACTATCTGTCATTAACGACTGCGTCTACCAATGATTAGTGCTGCTAAAAGGATTGTTGTAGCCTCTGCTGAATCCATATCCATAATTGCTGAAAGGCGAATAGCCATAGGGTCGCTGAGAAAACTCAAGAGAAATATGTGCATTATCTGAGAGCTTGTAGTCAACTCGGGCGCGCTCAATAATGATTTGTGACCCAAGACTGGAATTGTCGCCCATAAAACTATTTCCAAAAGGCGAGTGTAAAAATGATACGTCTACCTGGGCATTCAGGTTATTGCTGATGTCGAACATCATTGAATTTGTGTACGCATTCAAATTCTGCATTTGACCGCCAAAACTGCTGAATGTCATAGAATAAGAGTGGTTCATCGTCATATTCAGCATATTCATCCAGTTACCGGGCGAGGATGGCTGCTGTTCGTATGTAACCACACCGCTATAATCTGAGCCGTAATTCAAATCATCCCGGAGCTGAGCTTCAGATAGCGACACTACGCAGAGCATAATGGTGATAAAGAAAACTGAGAATTTCATAAACGGTTTTTGAGTGATTAATACTTGAATAATAATACACAAACGGTTCGACTTAGTAAACAATTTCACTCTAAATCGAATTTTTTAAAACTTTTCGGATATCGCACGATTTCAATGAATGTACAACAAAATACCAAATCTAAAGTTGGAATTGTGCTACCAAATAAAAACAGGTATATTACCGAGCTATAAAAATTTTAAAGTTCAACACATAAAAGTTCGCTCCCGTATGAAAATGAAACTTACGGATTTCAAATTTGAAATCGAAGACTTTAACGTTCCCGAATATCCCATTGAACCAAGAGACAGTGCAAAACTGATGGTGCTGAACCGGGAGGATAAATCAATTAAACACGAGACGTTTTCTGACATCCATAAATATGTGAATGAAGGCGATGTCATTATATATAACAATACAAAAGTATTTCCAGCCAAGCTGAAAGGAAAGAAAGAGAAGACTGATGCTGATATAGAAGTCTTTCTTCTGCGCGAACTGATGCCTGAAAATATGCTTTGGGATGTGCTTGTTGAACCCGCACGTAAAATAAGGATTGGAAATAAACTTTACTTCGGTGAAGATTTGATGGCCGAAGTGATCGATAATACCACGTCGCGGGGGCGCACAATACGCTTCTTATACGACGGGCCAAATGAAGATCTCTACAAGCGACTCGATGAAATTGGTGATATGCCTCTGCCGCCATACATCGAGCGCGAACCTGAAGAAGAAGACAAGGAACGATATCAGTCGATCTTTGCCAAAGAGCGGGGTGCGGTTGCTGCACCTACTGCAGCCATGCATTTTACGGAAGAACTGGTAAAGAAAGTTGAGAAGAAAGGGGCTGAGTTTCTGCCCGTTACACTTCATATTGGCTGGGGAACATTCCGGAACGTAGAGGTGGAAGATTTAACCAAGCACCGGATGGACTCTGAAAACTTTCTGATTTCGCAAGAGACATCCGATAAAATCAACAAGGCGCTTAAGAGCAAGACCAGTAAAGTGATTGCCTGTGGCACATCAGCCGTTCGTGTTATTGAAACCAGTGTGATGGCCAGCGGCATGTCGAAACCCGGAACCGGCTGGACGGATAAATTCATTTATCCGGATTATCCTTTTAAAATTACCGAAGCTATTATCACTAACTTTCATCGTCCGGAATCTACGCTTTTAATGCTGGCAGCAGCATTTGGCAGTTACGATTTCATCATGGAAGCTTACGAAGAGGCTCAGGAAAAGGATTACAGGTTCTTCTCTTTTGGTGACGCAATGCTGATCCTTTAAAAAAAGAAAAATTCGTGAAGGCTCCATCTTTCTCATTGATCATTCCCGCTGCCGGAGTTGGCAGGCGCATGGGTGCGGATACACCTAAGCCGTACCTCATGCTTAAGGGAAAGACAATTCTTGAGCATACGCTTTCATGCTTTCTGCACCTTGACTCACTTGAGCAGGTTATCGTATCAACATCGTCAGCTTACAGGGATCAAACATTTGAAATTCTGCACCGTCTGTTTGATAATATTGATACGGTTGTAGTAGAAGGCGGTAAACGACGTCAGGACTCTATATATAATGCATTCGAAAAGGTGTCTGGCTCCATTCAATATGTGGCGGTTCATGATGCTGTTCGGCCATTTATCAAATCTGATAAAATTGTGGAGTGCTTCAATCGATCAAAAAAAACAGGCGGGGCCATTATCGGAGTTCCTGTTAAAGATACCATCAAGCAGGCAGATGACAATTGTATGATTACGGGCACACCGGATCGGTCGCAGCTCTGGCAGGCTCAAACGCCACAAATATTTGAGAAGAACCTCTACGGAAAAGCATATTCCTATGCCATGGAGCATGATGTAGAGGTGACTGATGATGCGTCACTGTTTGAAGCCTATGGAAAAGACGTGGAAATAGTGGAGGGTGACCGCGAGAATTTTAAGCTTACCTACCCAATCGATTTCCAGATTGCAGAAATGCTGGTTGATACTTTTAAAGCTTAGGATTGAAATATGAATATCAAAGTCGGAACCGGATACGATATACATCAATTGGTGGAAGGGCGCCCGCTTATTTTGGGTGGGGTAACTATTCCGTATGAAAAAGGACTCAATGGCCATTCCGACGCCGATGTGCTTTTGCACTCAATCACTGACGCTATTCTTGGCGCTGCCGCAATGGGAGACATTGGTAAGTTTTTTCCTGACACGGACCCTGAATATAAAGGTGCCGATAGCATGGAGTTGCTGGCAGAAATTCGCAGAACGCTTATGTACGAAGGGTATACCATTGGTAACGTTGATGCGACAATCGTTGCTGAAGCACCCAATATGCAGGCTCATATCGACGAAATGCGAGAGAATATCGCCAAAGTTCTGCAGTGCGATGTGTCCGATGTGTCAGTAAAAGCTACCACAAATGAAAAATTGGGTGCTATTGGCCATAAGCAAGGTATAGCTGCTCATAGTGTTGCTCTCATTGTGAAAGGGTAAACGTAAGAATGGAAGTATATCTCGATCAGGCCGTAAACTGGATACTCACACTCTCACCGGCGAGCATATATTCAATATTTCTGATCGTGGCCTATGCTGAAAATATTGTGCCACCCGTGCCTGGCGATATTTTGGTTGTTTTTGGCGGATACCTGGCGGCTGAACAAATTGTTGGTTTTAATGTGCTGTTATTTATTACGGCACTTGCATCTGTGATAGGCTTTATGAATATGTATGCTTTCGGGTATTACTTCGGCGACAAGATTGATACACATCGTTCGGATTTCTGGCTGATGCGAATCATTGATGTAAAGTATTTTGACCGCTGCAAGCGCTGGATGCATAGTTATGGTCAGGCCGTGATTGTCACCAACAGATTTTTAGCCGGTACAAGGTCGGTAATAGCCGTAACGGCAGGACTTACCAAGATGCGTCCTCTAACAACTGTGTTAAGTTCATTTTTGAGCTCAATTACATGGAATTTTGTGTTATTGGGATCAGGGTGGCTCGTGCACGAAAACTGGTATGTTATAGGCGATTATCTAAACATTTATGGGTGGAGCATCCTTACACTTATGGTTCTGATTATTGGGGGACGTATTGTGTACACAAAGTATTTGAGAGGCAGTACGAAAGGAACTTGAAACGGAATAAAAAAATGATCTCTTTTTAGTTGACAATTTCTGTAGATGTGACTATTTTTGGAGTCTTTCGGTGATGTGGAAGCGAGAGCGGTATGTCATGTTTGATTTTTTTGTAATACAAGAAGGATTTAATCAAATGTGGCACTCAGATTTTTGTTGTATGCGTTTTAAAATTCTATAACAGATAAGCATTTTTGCAAAGTCTGATATTCAGCTCAGCGATTTTTTTGACATAATGAACAGCCAGTGTAGCTCAGGGGTAGAGCAACGGTTTTGTAAACCGTCGGTCGTCGGT
>CAZVEP010000128.1:0-7210 GCA_964625635.1 uncultured Rhodohalobacter sp. | reverse complement strand
AACGCTTCTTTTGATTTAACGATTTAGAAGATTTGGCGACGTAGCGATTTAATGATTTGATATACTTTTCCACCGGAGGAGACAGAGTTCGAAGTGTTCAGCGACTGCTCAGATGTGGGGTGTGAAGGCAAGGACCTGGACCCTCAACGCTGACAGATCCGGTAGATGTCAAATGATTAAGTAGTGAGTCAAACACATGTTTCGTTTTTTAAACTGGAAAAATGTATACACTCGTGGTGTTTCGCGGAATCTATTTCAGTTAAATATAGTAGCTTGACTACCGGTGAGAGATTGCAGATAAGGAATACATTATGGGTTTTGAAATCCTCTCTCTAAAGGTTGTGGGTTAATAATTGATCAACAGCAATTTAGATAACTTGATATGAACCACGAAGTCACGAAGACCCGAGGGATCACGAAGAGCATCCAATTGATAATAATTGGCTTCGTGTGTCTTCGTGACTTTGTGTCCTCGTGGCAAAAATAACTGGGCGATGCATTTGATCAAATTTTTTTCTCATAGCCTCTCAATAGAGGAGTTATACACACTATTTTGAAACCCCGAGAATCAGGAAAACTTCGTAAAGCTTGTCTTTCGTAGCTTTAGTGAAGGGATGCAGGCTATTTAACAAAGTCAGGACCACTAATCCGAAAAAACTTAGTAATCACAGAATTGTTACTACCCCGTGATTCTTACCTGCATCATCAGTTGACATTTTGCAGTTATAGCCTGAACATAGGGCATGAATTCAAACCTGCTAATGATATTTATAAAAAATCCCGTTGAGGGGGAAGTTAAAACCCGGCTGGGCTCTTCTATCGGGAGTACAAATGCCCTTCAGATATATAAAAAACTCTTGACCCATACTCGTGAGGTTGCCTTAAAGGTAGAAACAAACCGGCAGGTGTGGTATTCATCCATGATCGATCATCGTGATTCATGGAACAAAGAGCGATTTGATAAAAAACTTCAGAGCGGCTCTGATCTCGGTGAGCGGATGTCCGTAGCATTTCAAAAGGCGTTCGAGGATGGATATGGAAAAGTCGTAATTATCGGAAGTGACTGTGCTGATATAACGAGCCGCCATATCAAAGATGCATTTCATGCTCTTAATGCCAAGGATGCTGTAATTGGCCCGTCAAAAGATGGCGGATACTACCTGTTGGGAATAAGAAAATATACTCCCGACATATTCAGCGGGATCTCATGGAGCACACAGGAAGTATTCGAACAAACAGTGAGCCGCTTCGAACACCTGGGGCTTTCGTATTCAGTGCTCGACGTCCTGAACGATATTGACACCATTGAAGATCTCAGAGATAGCAATCTTAGCCTTCCATGAGAGACCCAGAAGAGACTTCAGAAAAAAATACAATCAGCATTGTGATTCCTGCTTTGAATGAAGAGGATTATATCGCCGATCTGGTCCATGCACTTAAAGAAAGGGCAGTGAATGATAGTCTTATTCGTGAAATTATCGTAGCAGACGGAGGGAGCACTGATATGACCCGTCAAAATGCGAAAAATGCCGGCGCAGTGGTTGTTGAATGTCAGAAGAAGGGGCGGGCTATACAGATGAATGAAGGCGCAAAAGTTGCCGGGGGCCAAATACTCTATTTTCTGCATGCGGATACTTTCCCTCCCGTGGGATATGATAAACAGATATTTTCGGCAATCAGGAATGGCTCCGGTGCCGGCTGTTTTCAGCTCAGATTTAGTAATGCTCACCCGATTTTGAGGTTATACGCCTGGTTTACAAAATTTCGGATAACGTT
Source organism: uncultured Rhodohalobacter sp. (assembly GCA_964625635.1). Lineage (GTDB taxonomy): Bacteria > Bacteroidota > Rhodothermia > Balneolales > Balneolaceae > SW132. Next base: position 5,434 of record CAZVEP010000128.1, on the reverse strand, counting down.
GGTCAGGTTCGGAGACCAGTCACTTTTTGTAAAAGCCAGAATCTTTTTTGAAGCGGGCGGATTTGATGAGAATTTGGCTGTGATGGAGGATCAGAAAATTGTAAGCGACTTGAAAAAGCTTACGTCATTTAAATTACTCGATGAGGCTGTGACAACATCGGCCCGCAGGTACGAAAAAAATGGAGTCATCCGGCTGCAGCTTATTTTCGGGATGATAATAATTCTCTATTATTTTGGAGCTAAACAAGATACGCTTGTTCATCTTTACAATTCTCTCATCAAACTGTAAAGTGATGTTACCTAGTTGTAAAATCACTGCCCCTTTGTAAGACATTCTCCAATATTATTCGTAGTTTAATTTCTCTTAAAAAATAAACGATTTAGCACTGTTTATGAATACCATCCGGTTCGGATTCGCAATTTTTATTTTCTCTTTGCTCGCTCCATCTCTGAATGCTCAGTTCCTTTTTGAACGTGAAGCTACTGACGTCAATCAGCTGGGACTTTCCATTACAAATGTTGGCGTTATAGGAAAAGCCGATGTCCGGAATAATCCGGATGCTGGGCCATCCATGCGTTTCCCCATCAACTCGGGTACAGAACACCTGTTTGAGGCAGGTTTATGGATAGGAGCTCAGGTTGAGGGTGGTTTGAGACTTACCACTGCGTCTGTAACAAACCCTTCAGGATACAGTCGTGGTCAGGCGGGATATGAATTTACACCGGATGGAACACTTAGGTTTGAAGGTCCCGAAACCGGTCTTGGAATAAGTGATCAGGATATTATTGCTAATTATACCGATCGTAACATTATCATTCCAGGGACCAACCAGACAATTGCAGGACATAATGACCCTCTCTACGCAGATGTTACCCAGACCAGTCTGAATTGGGCATTCCCTTTCACGGAGAATTTCTCCATCATCCGGGTTGATATCACCAACAACAGTCAGATACACTCCGGTAATCCTAACGGATTTACATGGGATAGTGTGTACGTTGGTCAGTATGCCGACCTTATTGTACGTAATGTATTTACTACTCAGGATCAGGGATCTGCCTTCTTCAATAAAGGCGGATTGGGCTATCTCGACAACCTTTATACCACTTACGCGTTTGATGCCGGTTCTAACGACAGCCCAAGTATCAATACCTATGGCGGGATAACGGTGCTCGGTTCAGAGCAAACGGACCCCAATACCGGTGAAACGGTTTTCTATCACCCAATGAATCCCCAGGTAGAGAGTTTCGGCCTTGGCTCACCATTAGTCGATCCAAGCTATTGGTTGTTTAGTGCCGGTACAGGCGTCTTTCAGGGGCCTAACTCTGACTTGCTCAGATATGAGAGAATGAGTCAGGAATTTCCTCTCGATGAAACAGAGCCTGCAGCCAGTGAAACGAATCGTGAGCGTCTGCGCACAGATGGCCAGCAATCTCAGGGGAACTATATTTCAATGATCTCAATCGGTCCATTCAGTGATGTGGAGCCGGGCGAAACTATTTCCGTTTATTTTGGATTTGTTGCCGCCGAAAAGCCAGCTGATTTCCAGGGGCTTTCCGGAAAATCTGTCGATAATGAAGAGTCAAGAACCCTGCTTGTTGAAAGTATCAATTCAATGTTTCGAGTCTTTTTGGGTGAAGACACAGATAGTACAGGCGTATATACTGAAGAAAAAGACGTGAATGAAAACGGACGTCTCGACCGATTCAGATTTCCGACACCGCCTGATGCACCCAACTTTCGTGTAGAGCTTGATGCTAGTACCGCGATCATATATTGGGATGATAGTGCAGAAGAGTCAGTTGACCCAGTAACAAATGAGATCGATTTTGAAGGATATAAAATTTATAGAACCGACCTGGGAGATGATCTTAATCCGACGCCTCGAATTATCCGTGAGTATGACACCCCCGGAAACGATATAGGCTTCAATACCGGATTCGAACAAGTCCGGCTTGATGAACCGGTGACCTTTCCCGGAGACGATATAGAATATAACTATCGATTTGAAGTAAGTGGACTTTTAAGCGGCTGGCAGTACCAGTTTTCCGTTACGTCCTTTGATTTCGGGAGCGAGCTTTTTGCAATTGAATCGCTGGAAACGAGTCCGAATCAAAATGCGATACGTGTTTTTCCGGGGACACCTGCCAATCAGAATTTTCAAGACGACAGCCGTGAAAATAAGGTGGGAGTATATCCTAACCCTTATCGAGTGAATGCCGCATGGGATGGTGGAACAGAGCAGACCCGCAAAATCATGTTTTTCAATCTTCCGGAAAGGGCCCAGCTTCGGGTGTACACGCTTGCCGGTGAAATTGTGGCAGAAAAAAACCACACCAGTGACGGTATCGGAGATATTGAGTGGTATAACCAGTTTAGTTCAGAAAATCGTGTGCTTTCAGGCGGAGAGCTCGCATGGGATTTGCTCTCTGAGGCAAATCAAAACCTAACAACAGGTCTTTACCTTTTTTCTGTTAAAGATCTTGATTCCGGACATGTTCAAACCGGAAAATTTGCCATCATTAAATAACCTGTTAATTCCAATCAAACCACAACAACATGAAAAAAGCGATACAACTGCTATTATGTACAGTATTGTTTGTCGGCTTTCTGTCGATTAATAATGCTGCGGCACAAACTGAGCCTCAGGATGTGACGATTCGCGACCTGAATACCTATAATAATTTAGAAAGCTTTGATCAAATTCCTGACCACCCGCTGGCAGGCGAATTTGTAAGATTAACTGCAATTATTGTAAGCAATCCAAAAACCTCAGGGCTGGCGACCTACAACTCAACTGAAACACCATCAATTGGCCGTATCCATGTTTTTATGACTGATACAACCGCGTTGGACGACCCGGATGGACGTGATGGGATGTCGATGCAAATTGTACAGGGAAGCGGAACGACAGCATTTTCATCGATTGAAGGACTTAGCCGTGGAGATGTAGTTACGGTTACGGGGGAGCTTACATTTTTTGGTGAAGTTGCTCAGTTTGTAGTATCTGAAGTTGTAGATAATCTTGGAAATGCAAGAAACGAATTTGATGGTGTTGAAAGATTTGCACCTCTATTGGCACCCATAGACGTGTCTCCCAGTGACTTTCATATTTCAACAGGTCCTAATGAAGTCGACCTTGATCTTGAAGCCTATCAAAGATTACAGGGGGCCTATGTTCGTATCACAAATGGTACCATGGCAAATTACGGCGGTACGGTTGTAGATGGTGTTGTTGAACGTCCAAGCTATACTGTAAACCGTGATGGTTCACTCGTCGCAAACCGCGATATAGGTCTTCGTTACAGAAATGACGCGGCTGATGAAAGAGGCGGATACAAAGAAGGATACAACTTTATACGTGTAGCAGAAGATGGATATTTTGAACGTCCTCCGCTGGGATCTGCTGTAAACATCAGTGGATTTCTTGTTATAGATGATTTTACTAATGGATTTGAATATGCGTCAGGTGGTGGATTTAATATTTCTCCGATGGAGGATGGTATTCTTTGGTTGACAGACCCATCAACAGGTAACGCAACCAGACTGGAAAACGGCGTATCTGATGGCGGAGCTTTTACATGGCCTGTTGACTTCGAATTTGTTGCTGCTCCACCTCAGGTGGTTGATGTAACGCTTTCACCTGAATCAACCGGTGGATCGTATACGTCTGATCAAACAGTTACAGTAAACGCTATTGTAGCACCACCAGAAGATGATGCATCTGTGTTAATAGATTCTGTTATTGTTAATTACTCGACAGCATCTCTCGGTACACAGCGCCTTCAAATGACCAATACAGGCGGAGATAACTACACTGTTGATCTTCCGGCGCTTGTAGATTTCGAAGCCCCATCACTTTTCGTGCAAGCGTATGGGAGCAATGATCTTGTAGGTCGATTCCCAATTTCAGGCGCAATCAATTTCTTTGTTGATGGTGGCGCCATTACATCTATCGAAACCATACAAAGAACCGGTGATGATCTCGATGGGTCAAGTCCCGTTGTTGACATTCAGGATCTTGATTATGATATAACTGCAACAGTTGTTTCAACTGCATCCGACGGAGTTATTTCAGTCCAGGAAGGAACAGGCCCGTGGTCAGGGATATTTCTGGCTCTTGAGTCGAGTACGGTAGGGCTACAAAGGGGTGATGTCGTGAATATAACAGGCGGAATTGTCCGTGAAGCGTCTGTGGCTAATAATTCTGTCACGTACACATACCTCGAAGATGTTATTGTGAATGTTCAGAGTTCCGGCGCCGACCTCACAACCGTTGTTCCAAGCCTGACAACTGAAGAATTTAATGCAGTTGCCGCTCCCGGCGAAGCCTGGGAAGGTATGTTGGTACAGTTCGAAAATGTTCGGATTACGGCCGAACTTGGATTTGGAGAATTTGAGATAACGTCTATTGATGCGGTTACAGGTGAATTGCTGCAAGAGTCTGTTGCAGTTAATGACGATACCCGGGCCGGAGCAATTGGAGAAACTGGATTCCCGAATGACTTTAATCTGCATGCAAGAATCGGAAATGACCTCACAAGTCTGACGGGCCTCATCACTTATACATTTGGCGCCAGCAAGGTAATACCGAGAGAACTTGAAGATATCGAAGGTGACAACTACACGATTCCAAGACCTGTATTTAACCTGGATTCTCCGGCTGAAGGTGCTTCTGTAGGAGTGGTTGACGGAACAGACATCGTGGCTGAATGGCAGTCGCTAAATCCCAGAGATTATGATTTCAATACTGTCACATTCGAATGGGTGCTTTATGCTGCCGATTCAACTGAAATTATCGCTCTCCCTTCAGATAATGAAGGTGCGGATGCACAGGTTACTATTCCGGGATCTGCTGCTGATGGTGTTCTTGCCAATCTTGGTGTATTAGAGGGCGAAAGTATTGAAGCTCTTTGGAACGTTCGCGCAATTGATCCAACTGATACGGTTGCTGTTGCAGCGTTTATCGATTTTGATACATTGGAGCCAGAAACGATCTACAGATCGATCACTCTGACAAGAGGTGAGGTTACATCTAACGAAGAGTTTGGCGGATTGCCCAGAACATTTGATCTGGAGCAAAACTACCCGAATCCATTCAACCCAACCACACAAATCAATTATGCTGTGCCTGAGCAATCAGATGTGCGAATTGATGTTTATAATGTGATTGGACGCAGAGTTGCCACACTGGTGGATCGCGAAATGGCGCCGGGCAACTACACCGTAAACTTTAATGCGTCACAGCTGTCAAGCGGCATGTATTTCTATCGTCTGAAAGCAGGAAGTACGCTTCTGACAAAGAAAATGACGTTGATTAAATAAATGGTTAATTGACCTGACAGCGTCCCCGCGAGCAGCGGGGTCCTGTCAGCGTCAATGGTAAGGTGATACATCGAGCCGACGCTGACAGAAACCCGGAAAAGCACCGGG
>CAZVEP010000127.1:0-7438 GCA_964625635.1 uncultured Rhodohalobacter sp. | reverse complement strand
TTCAAGGCCAACAGGTTGCTGTTACCGTAGCTTATGAGATTAAAACTGCATGCTAAACAAATAATTTTTGCCCTAAAGACACGTAAATCACATCATAGGATAAATCATGTTTAAAAAGTATCACCCACCCGGCCTTTGATTTGTGCAGGCGGTGATTGCTCAAGAGGACGCGCATGCGATGGGTGTAAAAACTCACCGGTCGAATCTATGTTTATAGTGATAAGGCGAGGTGGACCTTTGTTTTTACATCGCAAAGTGTCCGCTCGAGCCCGGCGGAGCAAATCACTCGCCCGGCGGTTTTCACCGAAGGTATGCCTTTGGCATGGGTACTTTTGGCCGTTCAAAAGTACCGGGGGAATCATTCGAATGTTATCTTCAATTCTTTTTGAATTTATGATGTACGAGAATTTACCCATACAAATTCATATAGAACCAAAAAATAACACAAATAATGAAAATGTATACAGGTCATGAATCTGTGAATTGGAGCTATATTTGAGGTAGAAAGAGTTTAAACGCGCTTTTAGAAAGATCGGAATATTTACCTCAGGTGATTTATAAACATAGCGGCAGGTGCAGCATCAGCTATCTGTCTAAGCAAGATCTTGAAGAGAATATGGATACTTTGACTAACCTCGTTGACATATATTTGACCGAGGTAATTGAGCAACGGGCTCTCTCTATATGTAGCTGAAGCACTTGATGTTCGCCATGAATCACCCCGGATTATTTTAATTGAGAGCGGGCGGGGCGAGTTGTACGGAGCGATTCACACCGGGAAATTATGAGAAACAATTTGATATCAGAACTTTGCTGAACCTCTTGGAATCAGGCAAGACGTTTCTGGAAAGATGCACGAGCCGGGATAAAAATCAGCAAATGCAAACCAATAACCGTTGTATGAAGTAGTTGTTGAAAGTTTTGAACCCGCTCCGGGGCCGCTTACAGCCTCGCCGAAGACGTTATACCTGGTTCCCTCCTCATCCTGCATGATTACAGGCAGTTCATTCTGTACAGGTTCAAAGCTGCGCTCGCTTCCATCTGCTGATGGATTCAGAAAAGAGACTGCCAGCTCAAGTTCTGAACTGCCCACGATCACCAGCTTCTGTCCGTCAAACGATTCCTCGATAATCTCAATATCTGCATCAAAATTATCAATCGGATAAATCCTGGGTATTGTTGATTCTCCTTCAAAATCAGATGGAAAGACAGCATGGACCTGGGCTTTGTTTGGCAGCCGGTCATCCTGCCGTTGAGGCTGAAAAACAAAAAAGTTGTCATTTGTCAAATAACCTTCACCATAAGCAAAGCTATCATAGTTTCTGGAAAAACCGGTTGACCGGCTTAATACTTTGGCATCAGAATAGAGGAGTTTCCAGGTTTTCCACTCTGTTTGGATTGTTTGAATAATTTCTCCTTCCTTACCAATAAGCTCCCCATTTACTGATCTCATCTGCATTTGGGACCAGCGAGACCCAGTATTCCGGTCATACATGATCAAGTTGTTTCTAAACAGCAAGCCTGACACGCCAAATTCAGTTTCTGATCCATTGATTACCCTGTCGTAGGCAATGCCTGTTCCGGTTAGCGGACAGTATGTAAGAGCGACGGACTCATCATTAAACGTATCATTTACTATTTCGTGCCAATCAAGTATTTGATGAGGATAAAGCTTGATTTCACTTCCAATTTTTATTCCCAGGACGAGCCGGTTGTCTTGGAAATCAGCTTCAGACAAGGCGATGAAATTTGGTTCATCAATAGACGGTATACCATCTTGCCCCGGCCCTCCGTCAATGACTTCATTAGATGGTATCAACCATTCAGAACTTCCAGCTTGTGAACCATTATTATCCGGCTGTTGTATATCTGAATCTACAGAATTGCAGGATGTAAAGATTATCGTTAAAAATGTGGTGAGCAGCAGTAAAGATTTTGAAGGTCGTTCTATGATCATCATGGCAAATTCCTCTGTTTGTTTACACATAGACGTTCTTGAACATCTATATCTTACCTCAACAGGCTAAATTATATGCTTTAAGTTTTTTGCTGCTTACCAGAGAATCAATCCGCATATACTATTTGTGAGATAGGCGCTTCTCTTAAGTTTAATATTGGCGGTTAACTTATTGTACAATTCGGCTTATTGTACAATTCAGCTGATGATAGATTCAATGCCAGGGAATGATCATTTTAGATAATAAAAGTACACATCTTATTCTAATTGCCTGAGATTTTGCAAGATTGTTGGAATCAACTCAGAAATGGTAGGATGAATATGCACTGCACGACTGATGACCGTATAGGGTTGATCGGAATACATGATATCAAGTAGGGAATGAATGATTTCATCGCCGTCAATTCCCACAATAGTTGCTCCGAGAATCTTTTCCGTATCTGCATCAACCAGGATTTTTATGAAGCCACTGGTTTCACCCCGTTCCTTAGCTCTCGCTATTCTCGACATATCACGGTAACCAATAAGTACGTTTTTGTCAGATTTTCTGGCTTCATGTTCGTACATGCCGATATGACTCAAAGAAGGATCTGTGTATAGCGCATAGTTAAGAATACGGTCTGAAACTTTGCGGGGATCATTATCAAATAAATTTGCGGCTACAATTTCAAAATCATTGTAGGCAGTATGCGTAAAAGCTCCTTTTCCATTAACATCACCCAAAGCCCAAACACCTTCAGTGGTCGTTTCTAAGAAATCGGTTGTTTTGATATATCCATGCTCGTCGGTTTCTATATCGGTATGCTCAAGTCCCAGATCATTGGAATTTGGCCGCCGTCCTGTAGCTGCCAGTAAGTGAGTGCCCGTTAATGCTGGAGGTCCGCTTTCACAGTCAACATGCACCGTAATTTCTTTTCCAGATTGACTGGCACTGATGCATTTTGAATTCAGTCGAAATTTAATTCCTTCTTTTTCCAGAATTTCTCGTAGAGTTTTTGATGTTGAAGGATCTTCACGTCCAATAATTTCACCATTTTGTTCAACTATGGTAACCTCACTGCCAAACCGGCTAAACATCTGACCAAACTCCAGGCCGATATAACTTCCGCCGACAATGATGAGGTGTTCCGGAACATCCTCTAATTCCATGATCTCTGCATTAGTCATATAATCAACATCTCTGAGTGCCGGAGGTACAAATGGCCGGGCTCCGGTGTTAATGAAGATCTTATCTGCAGTTAACAACCGGTTACCAACTCTGATCGTGTGATTGTCAGTGAACCGGGCATGACCTTCAATTACGGTCAAGTTGTTCGTCTCTTTTAACCAGTTCTCAATACCTTCGGTAGAATTTTTAACCAACTTATCCTTTCTGGCTTTTACCTTTTCCATGTCAACGTTAATATCTCCGCTTATCTCAATGCCAAACTCGCTTCCACGCCGAGCCATATAAGCTGCGCGGGCACTAGCCACCATGGTCTTAGTGGGTGTACAGCCGGTATTTACACAGGTACCTCCAAATTTATCTTTTTCAATAACGGCGGTTTTTAGTCCTTCGGAAGCACAGCGTGCTGCCAGGGAAGGCCCGGCTTGACCGGTTCCGATTACTATAGCATCGAAGTGTTGTGTGTCTGACATTATTTGAGTGATTTTAGAAATTAAAAAGGAGTTTTGGTTGGTTGAGCTGAGATTTTTGAATGGTCGGCCAGGGAATATTGGCATATGAACAGAATATAAAGCAGTCGCCTGCCATCGGCCGGGCTACGTTTTAAGATACAGGACATTCCCAGAAAATTCGGCGGGAGCCCTCCTTTATCTTTTCAATATCTTCTTGGCCACAATTTGTGCAGGTTATGGTAGGTATAAGCTCGATCGACTTCATTGCATTATATCAAGTTCAAGTTTATTGCTGATAGAGCTCTGTGTCTGGCCAAAAAACAAGCCAGGCAAATGCAAAATAATCACCGAAGATCAGGGGTTCAAGCTGTTCGCCTTTTAGTTCACCCTCGATGGCCTTTCCTGATAGGTCCCACGTACTATTGGTTCGAGTATCTATAATTTCACCGGATCGATAGGTAAATTCTAAAACCTGCTTATTTACTGTTCGAAGAAATGCACCAGTAGAGCCGTCCTGACGGGATGTTGAAATTTCAGAGGCGTCCAGTGCGGACCGGGCACCTTCTGTATGAAAAACCACAACAGGAGTTTGCTCTATGTTGTCATTAATTACTACTGACTCTTTTGTTAAACTGTAGGGATATGCCTTTTGTGTTTCAGAAATCCGAACGCCTATAACCTTTTCCATAGGCGGTAAACGATCGTCTTCAATGTCATCCATCAAAAAGGGAGTATTATTGATGTTGTCATATCCTGTATATGGATTTTGACCATAAGGCCTTTCATAGCCAGTTTTTTTTGATAGTACAATTCCTTTTGGATAGGATTTTTTGAACTGTTCAAAGGACATTATCTGGCTGGGAAGTATTTTAAGCTCTGTACCAGTATAATCCCCAACAATAGCTTCACCTGTAAATTGCTGCCATAGCGATTCAGTTTTTCGATCGAACATAATCATGTCTGAATGCCGCAAAAAACCTGAGACACCGAATTCATGAGTTTCACTATTAATACGTCTGTCAAATACAATGGCGGAGTAACAAAGTGGGCAAAAGGTGACTAGAATCGGAGTATCACCCATTTTATCGTTTACTATCTCATGCCATATTAAGACTTGCAAAGGATAGGCTCTTGCTTCTCCCTCGTGCGAAAATGCAATAATCGGTTCAGCTGATTCAATCCACTTTGAAGCGTCATTTTGGGAAATAAACACAGGATTATCAATGGATGGTATTCCATCTTTTGGAGGCCCGCCAGATTTCAATTCAGAAAGATTAATGCTCTTTTTTTTAAAATTTGTATTCCATCCCCTAAATTCTTGTCCAAACGCATAATTTGTGGTAAATACACTGAATAATAACGATATGACGAAAAACCTCGTGTAGCAGAATGGCTTCATGGGATTGATGATTTTAAAACTAAATTTAATGTATGCTCAACTGGTTTAAGAGACGAGGCAAATCGTCAAAATCTTACCAAACGAATGAGGAGTGGATTTCGGCAATTAAGCCTCCACCTGAAGATGCTGCCATTTTACAGCTTCGTACCTTTTTGGTAAAGGGATTGAAAGCATCTCTGCACAAGTATGTAGATAGAGATCTGAATGACTTTGTAGAAGACATTGCCCAGGATTCATTATTGAAGATTCTTGACAAATATGACACGTTTCGTGGTGATAGTAAGTTTACAACCTGGGCGATGAAAATAGCCGTTCGAGAGGGTTATTCTGAACTAAGAAAGAAAAAATATGAGGATATATCGCTGGAGCAGTACAGCAGTTATGACCCCGACGAAAAAGAGGCGGTAGAAATTGAGCATGATCAAGCAGGTCCTGATCAGGTAACCCACGAATCGATGATGCTCAATAAGGTGCAGACAATGATGGAGGAGGAACTCACTGAGAAGCAGAAAAAAGTGATTCAGCTACTGATGATCGATCAAATTCCTATGACTGTAGTTTCTGAAATGATGGATAGTAATCGAAACGCTATCTACAAATTAGTCCACGATGCACGAATGAAATTAAAGAACAGACTGGAAATTGAAGGCATTAATCCTGAAGATATTTTCAACCAGATGTAAGAAAGTTGGAGCACGCCGCATCTAAATAAAAGAACTTAAGAAATGAAATTGAACATAGACGTACTAAAAAAAATAATCAGCAAAATACCCCGCACTCATGAAAATGAGATTGGTTGTGATGAATGCTTTGATGAGCTGCATACATTTGCTGAAATGGAACTCGAGGGAAAATCTCCTGAAAAGGTTATGCCGTTGATCAGAGAGCATTTAGACAATTGTGGTGAATGCCGGCAAGAATATCAGGCTTTACTTGATGCAATTAAACTACTCAATTAAGCGTATTAAAATAGTAGCTTTAATTGAAGATTATTATCCGCTTATAAAAATCAGAGAGTAGATTTATGGATATTAGTTCCGCACTTCTTTCATTCGAAGATCCCACCTTATAATAATACGTCAAAGCTTCTTGAGATCAGAAATTCAATTCAATGTATTTATCATCTAATAAAAACTGGTAAGATCTTTTAATGATAGCATGTCTATAGATTGAATAATAAGAACCAAAATAAATACAATTACAAATATGGACTTTACAATCTATAATACTGAAGATGCACCTGAAGATTCCAGACAATTTTTAAATGGAGCTAAAGAAAAGTTTGGTTTTATACCAAATTTGCTTGGTGAGTTTGCTGAAGCTCCAGCTGTTTTGGAGGGATACCTGACACTTGACAACATAGTTGGAAAAACAAGCTTCTCACCACAAGAACAGCAGATTGCAATACTTGCAGTTAGTGTTGAAAATGAATGTCACTATTGCTCAGCTATCCACTCAACGATTCTGAAAAACCAACTAAATACTGACGAGTCAATCGTAAATGCTGTTCGAAATGGTGATCCGCTGCCAGATGATAAATTAAATGCATTGGTTACTTACGCGCGTACAGTAGTTGAAAAACGCGGACATGTTGCTCAGAAAGATATACAATCTTTCGTGGAAGCAGGTTATACCAAACAAAACATATTGGAAATTAACCTCATCACAGCGCTGAAAACGATTAGTAACTATACAAATCATATTGCAGTTACTCCATTAGACGAAGCGTTTCAAGGCGAAAAGATTGAGTTTGAAACGGCTTAATATTCTTCAATTAAAGGTTTGATAACAAGCCTGATTCGTTCGCACCGAATCAGGCTTTCTTTTTAATGGCTTTTAATTTTAAAGATGAATGAGGAGACAAATAGTTCAGAAATAAGGCGAGAGGCAGGGAAAAAGTATCATTATGTCACTTCCAGGATCGAAGATTTATAGAGGACCATTAAAAATACTAGCCCATCTTACTGAATCGTGTTCCGAGAGAGGACTTGAACCGCGGAGCATGTCTCCGCAATAACAACGCTTCGATATTATAATAATCAAAATGACCAAAGAAAGTTTGACGAATAAAAAAGCTCTGCAACTGTTTAGTTACAGGGCTTAGTACCTGAAAGAGACCTGAACCGCGAAGCACTTCTTCGCAATATTAACACTCAGATTTTGGTGGTAAAAAAACATGCACCAAAAAAAATAGCCCAACAGAAGCTATCTTTGTTGAGCTGTTTAGTACCCGAGAGAGGACTTGAACCTCCACGTCCGTGAGGACATACGCACCTGAAGCGCACGCGTCTACCAATTCCGCCACTCGGGCAAGTGTCTTAACCAATTGACTTAGTCAGCGAATTGAATCAAGACAACAAAAATAGGGAGATTTTGGATTACTTAGCAATTCTTTTTTTAAATTTTGCAAGGTGCAAGGTGCAAGGTGCAAGGTGCAAGGTGCAAGGTGCAAGGTGCAAGGTGCA
>CAZVEP010000126.1:0-7545 GCA_964625635.1 uncultured Rhodohalobacter sp. | reverse complement strand
GTATTGAGAATTAATTATCCACAGATTTCACACTCCACCCACAAGGTTTCCCGTAGAACCAAAAAGATTTAATCAACATCAATGGCACAAAATAAGATACCGCTGGAGCCCGGCCGCATGTATCACATCTGGACACACGCTAACGGTGATGACAACCTGTTTCGGGAAGAACAGAACTATATCTACTTTATTGATAAATACAGCTACCACATTGAGCCGGTGGCAGAAACCTTCGCGTATTGCCTGATGCCGAATCATCTGCATCTGATGGTGAGGGTGAAGAAAGAGAGTGAGATTTTGGAATTTTTGAGAGTTAAAAAGTCGAACCCAACCCTCCAAGGGTTTGAAACCCTTGGAGGGTTTAGCAACGTCATCAGCCGTCAATTTTCTCACCTTTTCAATGGATATACTCAGGCCTTCAATAAACTCTACAACCGCAGAGGCAGTTTGTTCATCCCTAATTTCAAACGAAAACTCATCGACTCAGAAATCTACTTCGGCACTTTAATCACCTATATCCACAACAACCCGGTCTATCATGGATTTACTTCAACTCCCGGTCAGTGGCCGCATAGTTCGTGGCATGCCTATTTGCTGAAAAAGATGACCAGGCTCAGACGCGAGGAGGGGATGGGCTGGTTTGGGGGAAGGGATGAGTTTTTGAGAGCTCATCGGGAGGCCACGATAGAAAAGGCTATTTCTCTGTTTGAGGAATGATAAAACCCTCCAGGGGTTCGGAACCCCTGGAGGGTTTTATAAATATATGTATGATATATGTGTAATAATTTGATATCATACACATATGGATCCGGAAAAATATTCAGATTATGATCTCGAGCAGGATGTTCACCGCATCACGCTCTACAGCACGGTGGCGAAGGAGCATCAGCATGTAAGCATGAAGCGGCGACTTTACCTCCACCTGGATATGAACTGTTTTTACGCACAGGTGGAGCAGCGGGCCTACAATCTTTACGGGCTTCCGCTGGCGATGGGCGGCTGGCGAAAACCCAATGGCATTGCGCGCGGCATTGTGGCCACTGCCAGTTACGAAGCCCGGGCACTGGGCATCAAAACGGCTATGAGCGCGTTTGAGGCCTCACAGATCTGTCCCTACCTTGTGTTCATGCAAATCGATTACGACAAGTACAAAGGAATCAGCCGACAGCTTCGGGAAATCATGGATCACTTCTCCCCTGATGTAGAGAAATACTCCATGGATGAATATTTTATGGATATCACATTTTTGAGGAAAAAAGGAAGAGAAGAGATTTTAGCGTTTGTTAAACGGTTGAAGAAAGCCATTTACAATCGCCTGGGGCTGGTTTGCTCCGTGGGAGTGGCTACCAGTAAAACGTGGTCAAAGCTGGCATCTGATCTTCGAAAGCCCGACGGTGAATTGTTGATTATGAGTTCTGATGATGCAGCACAATATCTTTACCCGCTGCCGGTAGATGAAGTGTGGGGTATCGGCAGGAGGCGCTATGAACATCTGAAAAAGTATGGTATCCTCACAATTGCCGATGCGGTAAAACAGGGAAAAGTGCCATTTCAAAAATTGTTTGGCGAAATGCAGGGACAGCTGTTCTGGGAAACTGTGACAGGGCGTGACCGTGCGAAAGTGCTGCAAAACGAAGATCACGTTCCTGATGAAGTTAGCTATATGCATACGTTTTCCGACTGGACGGATGAACCTGATGCGGTAAAAGGCGAAATCGTAAAAGCGGTGCGAAAGGTGTGCTACCGGATGCGCGGCTACCGTCGCAAAGCCCGGCGCTGGGGCTGTCATATACGGTTCCAGGAAGCCCACTGGGAAGGCCGGTCATTTGCTTTTAATACGCCTGGTTTTACAAACCTTGATGACTATGTGCTGCAATGCTGCCTCGATGAGGCGATGTATATCGTGAAAAGTGCGATTAAGAAAGGAATTAAGATCCGGGGTATTGGCCTGCACACGATCGAGATGCAAAAGACAGAACAGCTTGAAATCTTTTTTCGTGAAAAAGATCAGGTGCGCCATCTGTATCGCGCAACCGACTGTCTCAATAACTGTTACGGTCCAGATACAATTTGTAAAGCGGCGGTCCATGAAAGCGTAAAGGGTAATACTCATTTTGTGAACCGAAGTTGACCTAGAGTCAATGGGGGAAATAGAATAGAGTTTGCGGAAAAGCTTGCTACAAATGGATTTAAAGCTGTTTCTTTCCACTGAGAATTAGTTATTTTAATTTTGTGATTGATCAGTCATCAGTCCAACAATTGATACGTAACTGTTGAGCATCATTCGTTGTACAAGTCAGCAAGACTATGCCATAAGAATTATGATTTTTGTGCAATAAAATTTCCGGCAGTCATTTCTGAATCCCGGATGTGTCTTGGTTAAAGGAAACAGGAAAGATCTGAGATATCAGAAGTTAAATTGAATTCGGATTTTACTGAATAGATAAATTACAGGGACCGTGATTACCCATGATATTGTTGATCGGCAAACGATAAGGTAAAACTGAAATTCAATATGAGAAATACCGGATGAGAAAGAAAAAAGTAACAGTATTGAACGAGGCAGGACTTCATGCACGTCCTTCATCAACGCTTGTAAAAACCGCATCCGGTTTTAAATCAGACCTTCAGATTGAAATGTACGGTTACAGGGTGAATGGAAAGAGTATTCTAGGATTGATGACACTCGCTGCAGAGCAAGGGTCTGAAATGGAACTTATAGTGGAAGGCCCTGATGAAGATGAAGCTATAGAAGCTCTGATCAAACTATTTGAAAATAAATTCAACAGAGAATGAGTAAAAGTACAGAACAGGTACTTAAAGACAGAACACTGCTGGGTACACCAGGGGCAGGGGGGCGTGCTGTAGGCAGCCCCGTGATCATAAATAGCGAAAGGAAGGCGGTAAAGCCTGAAAAAATTTCAGAAGACAGGATAGCTGACGAAACTGAGCTTTTAGATAATGCCCTCGATGAGCTTGTGAATGAATTTGAAGGACTGAAATCTATCAATGATGAAGAAGACGTAAAGGAGGTGGTGGAGACTCAAATTCAGCTGCTATGCGATCCAGAATTGAAGAAATCAATACTGGGAAAAATCACTGAGCAAAGATTTAAAGCTGTTTTTGCCATTTTTTCATCATTCAATGAATACATTCAGATTCTCGAAAATTCAAATACAAATTGGCTGCGAGATCGAACAATTGACATTGTTTCTATTCGGGATCAGCTGATTGATACGGTTCGCAATAAGCAGCCCGATTATATAAAAGCAGATGACGGCGTCATATTTGCTGAAGAATTATCACCAACAGAAATGATAAAACTCAGCAGATTTAAACTGGCAGGTATCGTCACAGAAAAGGGCGGGCTTACTTCACATGTCGTGATACTAGCACAATCATTGGGAATCCCATGCGTGATAGGCGTGGACTGGAAGCCCATGAGGCCGGATGATTTTGATCGGATAATGATTGATGGTGATGTAGGATCTGTCATGTTTGATCCTACCGACAAACTTGTAGAGGATGTTGAGACTTACAATAAGGAGAGGCTCAAAAAACAGGAAATAGCACTTCAATGGGCATCTGAGCCAGATCTTACGGAGTGTGGATCTTCATTCACAATCAGGGCCAATATCGAATTTGTAAGTGAACTTCCCCGGATAAAAACGCACGGTGCCCGGGGGATTGGTTTGCTTCGGACAGAAACAATTTTATTTGAGAAGGACGGGTTCGATATAGACTCTCAGGTCGCTTTTTACCGGCAGGTTGCCGAAGCCGCCGGAGATGATCCTGTCACCATTCGTCTTTTTGATGCCGGAGGTGACAAGCTGCCTGAAAATCACGAAGAAGAGCACAATCCGTTTCTGGGATGGCGGGGGATTCGAATGTTACTCGACAAACCTGAGCTTCTGCGCAAACAGTATGAGGCAATTCTCAGAGTATCCGCCGATTTTAAAGGGAAGTTACAGATTCTGGTGCCAATGATTTCCCATGTACAGCAAATTCAGCAGTCTCGGTTAATTCTCGAAGATGTAAAAAAGGAACTGAAAAAATCAGGGGACGATTTTGACCCTGAGATTCCTTTCGGCATCATGATTGAAGTGCCCAGTATCGCAATGATGGCGGCTGAGGCAGCACAAGAAGTTGATTTTTTCAGTATTGGAACGAATGATCTGACCCAGTACATGCTGGCCGTTGATCGGGGGAATAGTAAAATATCAAATCTTTATCAGCCGTCACACCCATCTGTATGGCGAGTAATTGAGTTGGTAGCAAAGGCAGCAAAAAAAGCCAAAATCCAGGTTTCTGTGTGTGGTGAAATGGCATCAAATCCTCTTTATGCCGCATGTTTTCTTGGTTTGGGAATTGATGATTTAAGCATGACAACGAATTCAATTCCGGCAGTAAAGGAGATGCTTTGCAGCCACTCACTCAAGGAATTTAAGGAGAAATCAAACCAGGTACTGCGGGCTCGAACTTACGAGGAAGTAGATTCAATATTTCAACAGTGGAAGAAGACACTGGAACTTTATCATATTTAGTTTAGCTGTTACCCTGACAACATTCATTAAGGCCGATCCTAATTTTTTAAATAAGCTAAAAATATGGACTCTTTTGATTCCTCCATCTATCGATCAAATTTAGAAACGGCATGGCTTGGTGCAGATTTGATCTATAAAGAGTCAGTTGGTTCAACCAATAGCTACCTGAAAAAAGCTAAAGGGGATGCTATAGCCCATGGAACTGTTTGTGTTACCGATAACCAAACGGAGGGCCGGGGACAATATAAACATGCGTGGCAGTCTGCTAAAGATAAAAGTTTAACCTTTACGATAGCATTCAAGCCTGGAAGCGGAGACAGGCTTCCATTGCTAACGCTTTGTTGCGCCTTAGGTGTTACGCGTGCAATTGAAAAAAGAGGCGTTGCCAACTGTAAAATCAAATGGCCTAATGATCTGCTTATCAATGGCCGAAAAGTAGCGGGTTTGCTTACCGAATCAGTATTCATAGGCCCGAGTCCTGAACGCGTATTGGTTGGCATTGGGTTGAATGTGAATCAAGAGAACTTCGGTGAAGAAGTGGGTGATAAGGCAACTTCTATTATAAATGAGTTAAACGAGCCGGTTTCACGGGAGAAATTACTTTGCAATATCTTGAGTGAGATTGAACATCTGTATACTCGCTGGCATCATCGTGACACTGAATTATGCAAAGCCGTTAATGAAAAACTCATCGGATTTGGAAAGTGGGTCAAAATTACGATCAACAAAGAGATGCAGGAGAATAAATACAAGTTTCTTGGAATGAATGATAAGGGCGAGTGTGTGATGTTGAATGAAGGATTGAATGTGCATACATTCTCCTATGAACAAATTCGAGTCTTTCCCGATCGTTAAATCAGTTTCTGAGAATCTCAAAAGAGTTTCTGAGAGCCCTTCCCTATCGCTGATATGTGGCGTGAGCGGTGGCATAGATTCAATGGTGCTTCTGTATATACTGCACCGTTTACAGGTCAATTGTACGGTTACTCATTGTAACTATCAGCTGCGCGGAGAAGAATCTGAGAAAGACATGAAGCTGGTTGAAGAAATGTCTGCTATGTGGGGGTTCGAGTGCATCACAGCGAGATTTAACCCGTCCGATTCTAAAGAATCCAATACCCAGATATGGGCAAGGAACCTGCGATATACCATGTTTCGAGATCTAAGGCAAGAGGTTTCCGCTGACTTCATTGTGACGGCTCATCATCAGGAGGATCAGGTAGAAACCATCCTTCAGAAAATTTTACGTGGGGCAGGACCGGCTGCATGGAGTGGTATGAGCATTCGTGACGGAGATCTTATCAGGCCATTATTAAATGTTTCAAAAAAAGAAATAAGGGATTTTGCACAGACACAGCATGTCCCTTATCGTGATGATCAGTCCAATCAGGAGTCTGGCTACGCTAGAAACCTCATAAGAAATGAGCTGACACCTGAGTTGAACAGGCTCGTTCCCGGGTGGAAACAAAATGTGCTCAATATTCCTGAAAGAGCGAATCAGTTCCAGGCTCTGACAGACACACTGCTCAGTCAAATTAAGGCTGGGTCTGCAGCGATAAAGCGTAGTGCTTTTCTGGAGTTTCCGGAAGAAACATGGCCGGTTCTTATTCATCGCTTTATTGAAACAGAAAGCGAAAGCAGTCGGGTTTCATCCGGTGAGCTTAAGCAGGTAGAAAATATTGCCAGTCTGCAAACTGGCGGATTCTTAACATTTGGTAAGAGTCTCAAACTGGTTCGTGATAGGGACTTACTTATCTTAACCGATTCAGATTCCCTGAAGTTGAAGTCACAAACACTCAGTAAAAATGATTTACCATTCAAGTCAGAAACTTATGGCATCACTATTGTAGTGAAACCGTGGGATGGAAGCATTAAAAAAGACAGGCTTCAATTCGATAATGATAAAATTAGATGGCCAATAACTATCAGGCCGTGGAAGGATGGAGATCGGATACAGCCTTTGGGAATGACCGGCAGCAAGCTGGTAGCGGACGTGCTAACGGATGCCAAAATCTCATCCATTCAAAAAAAAGAAGCCTTTCTGATAGAATCTTTTGATGGAATTATATGCGCCGTTATATTTCCACACGAGATTCCAAAGAAGCAGCTCGGAGTAATTTCGGATATCGCTAAATGTACCACTGGTACAAAAAAGATACTTCTAATCGATACAGACATCTAAATGGATCAATATCTTCCTGAAAAAGTAAATATAAATGGTGAACAATTTCGGATATATCTAACTCAGGAAGAGATTCAACAACGCCTGAATACGCTCGGAAAGCAGATTAGTCTGGAATACAAAGACAAAAAACCAATCTTTATAGGCGTGTTAAACGGTGCATTCGTCTTTCTTTCTGACCTGATGCGTTACGTGACCATCCCATGCGAAGTAGACTTCTTAAAACTCAGCAGCTACGGCGATGAAAAAGTGTCGTCAGGCGATGTGACCGATCTCAAAAATATTGACGCCAACATCAAAGGCCGGCATGTAATACTGGTCGAAGATATCGTTGACACCGGTTTGTCGATGAATTACCTGTTTAAAAAATTAAAACAGTTTGAACCGGCATCATTGTCTGCCGCTACATTACTCCATAAGACTGAGGCGACTCACCATGAAGTGGATCTCAAATACGTTGGATTTAAAATTGACAACCTTTTCGTTTTAGGTTATGGTTTAGATTATGCTCAGGAAGGAAGAAACCTTGGTCAGATTTATATATTAGAAGAGTAGTCCGCTTTTGGTGTATGGGATTTGGACTGATCAATAGCGAATCAGGTATACTTTAAACTTTCTCAAAAAGAGGGTTGCAAAGGCGTCGAAAAGCTTCCTATATTTGATGCTCTTCAAATCAGGCAAAACCTGTTTTGACCACACGGAGAGATGGCTGAGTGGTCGAAAGCGCTCCCCTGCTAAGGGAGTATACCCCCAACGGGGTATCGAGGGTTCGAATCCCTCTCTCTCCGCTTAATTGATGAAATTAAAAGCACGGTTCCG
>CAZVEP010000125.1:6499-7621 GCA_964625635.1 uncultured Rhodohalobacter sp. | reverse complement strand
CATTTCTATCCCCTCTGGAGAGGGGACAGATTGCGGAGCGTTCAGCGTAGCAATCAGGGGTGTGTTGGATTCGGTTATGAGTTCTGAAAAGTATTTGGAGGCTCAATCAACGCCCAGTAAACACACCCCTCTGCATGAAAGACGACCTGCAGTCGCTTTCAATTCCTTTTCCCCTCTTGCCCCGCAGGGATCCCTTTGACAAGAGGGGATTTAATTAGTTCGAAATTTATCTATTAATACCATGTCAAAAATCAAAGATAACTTTTCTAAGTACATCGACAACCTCCAGGATGAGATCTGTTCTGCCATGGAGGCGATCGATGGTAAATCTACATTTCGTGAAGATAACTGGGAGCGTGAGGGTGGTGGCGGAGGCCGAACCCGGGTCATCGAAAAAGGTGACGTTTTTGAAAAAGGAGGCGTCAATATTTCACGGGTCTGGGGCGAGCTGCCTGATCCTATCAAAAAACATTTTAACGTGGAGAGTGGCTGGTTTTGGGCCGGCGGACTCTCGCTTGTACTGCATCCGGAAAATCCGATGGTACCGACAGTGCACGCCAACTTTCGATACTTTGAACTATATGACGACGAATCCATGACCAAAAACGTGGATGGCTGGTTTGGCGGAGGAGCGGATTTAACGCCCTACTATCTGTTTGAAGAGGATGCGGTTCATTTTCATGAAACCCTCAAAAAAGCTTGCGACCGTCATCACCCCGATTACTACCCTGAATTCAAGAAAGAGTGCGACACCTACTTTTATAACTCACACCGGGGCGAAGGCCGTGGTGTTGGAGGACTCTTTTTTGACTACCGTCGCGCTTTCGGAGAAAGGTCACTCACCGACTGGTATGATTTCACAACAGACGTTGGCAGTGCGTTTGTGGAAAGCTATCGGCCTATCGCTGAACGACGCAAAAATATGTCTTACACAGATGATCAGCGGTACTGGCAGGAGATCAGGCGCGGGCGCTATGTGGAATTTAATCTCGTTCATGACCGGGGGACACTTTTCGGCCTTAAAACCGGCGGACGCATTGAGTCTATCTTAATGAGTCTCCCTCCCGAAGTGCGATGGGATTACGATCATCATCCCGAACCGGGAACCGAAGAAGCCCGGCT
>CAZVEP010000125.1:3282-6399 GCA_964625635.1 uncultured Rhodohalobacter sp. | reverse complement strand
TTTGTATTAAGAGCTTCAATCTTTTGCAAAGCCTTGATTGTGTACTTTTTTTCAAGTTCTCAAATCACTTACAATGGAAAGTGGCGTATTGGTTTTTATCATCCTTGTTCTGCTGGTCCTGGCTGCCTGGATCTATGTTGCTTTTAAAAAACCTGATAATATATGGCTCAGGAGCGCCTTCAAAGCCACCTTTGTGGTAATTGTTATTATCCTCTCCTATGCCCTCATCTACCAGCAGCTCATGTATAATTTTGAAAACGTAGAGAAAACCTACGCACAGTCGGTGCAGGTAGTTGTAGAGTCAATCACGACAGCAGGTTATGGCGGTGACTCACCATGGAACAGTGATGTATTGAATTACATGGTTCTGATCATGAATCTGACCGGTGTTGTACTGGTCTTTTTTGCTCTCCCGATGTTTCTCGTTCCACTCATCCGGGAAGCAATGAAACCCAAACCGCTTCAGAGAACTTATAAAACAAATCATATCATTATCTGCTCGCATTCGCGCAGGGCCGCCGTTCTCAAAAAAGAGCTCACGTCAAAACGTATTCCCTTTATAGTCATTGATAAGGACCGCGAGACCGTACTTCAGCTTAACAAACAAGGCATTGATGCCATGGAGGGGAATCCTGCGGATGAAGCAATCCTGAAAGCAGCCAACATAGAAGAAGCCCGGACTCTGGTGACCGATTTCGATGACGAAAGCAACGCCGTCATCGCACTGACGGCCCGTCACCTATGTGACGACATCCAAATTATAACGATTGCCTCAAACACGAAAACAGCCCGCTATCACCGGTATGCCGGTGCCAGTGAAATGATCAATCCAAGGGAAGTACTTGGGAAAGGGCTTGCTGAAAAAGTGATCGTAAACTTATCAAGTGAAATTCAGGGCATCACAAAGATCGGTGAGGAGCTTGAAATAGCCGAAATACTTGTTGAGTCAGGCAGTAAGCTCGACGGCATGAAACTGGGGGATACCGACCTCCAGAAAATTGAAGGCGCTGAGCTTCTCGGCCTCTGGGAAAGTGGTGATTTTATACCTAATCCCAAGCCGGATCAGGTCATTACCGGAGAAAGCATTCTCTTGTTCAGCGGAAGCCACAATATTCTTGAAAATGTAAGCCACAAAACGTCCACACTTAATAACAATCAAACCCGCGAGGTAATTATTGCCGGTTATGGCCTCGTAGGACAAACAGTGAAAAAATTTCTTTCTGATAACAAGATCCCCAATCGGGTTCTCGACAAAACAGAACTGGATGGTGTGGATTTTGTGGGCGATATAACTGACGAGGGAATTTTGAAAGAGGCGATTTCCGGCGATGTCTCATCTGTTGTGTTAGCAGTAAGCAATGATGACACAGCAATCTATGCTACACTGATCCTGAGAAACCTCAATCCAGATATTGAAATCATAGCGCGAGCCAATGAACCCACTACGGCCGCAAAACTCTATCGCGCCGGGGCCGACTATGTGCTCAACCTTTCGACGGTGTCGGGGCGTATGATCTTTTCCGCAATCGTTGAATCAGATATCATCCTCTCATCTGATACCAATTACGAAATAGTCCGCACAACAGCTCCAAAACTTGTAGGTATTCGGCCCGATACTGAAAAGATTCGTAATATCACAGGCAGTTCTATTGTGATGGTTAAGCGAGGCACCCAATCGATCACCGATTTTTCATCTGATTTCCAAATAGAAGAGAACGACGAGCTCATTATTGTGGGGAGTGACGATACCATCAACAAGTTCAGAACATACTACTGCTAAGAGACCCATCTAAAAAAGCCGTTTAAAATATCTCCCGGCATGAGCCAGGTCTTCGCTCGATAAACCTGACAAAATACTAAAAAAGTTTTACCGGAAGTCAATTCAGAAATCGTATTACTCCATATTTAACATACATTACTTATACATTGGATAGTGTTTAAATAATCTTATAAAACTATTACCACCCCAATCAACATTTCGTTTGGTCGTGACACCCATTTCCTCTTACATTAGTAGGAGTTGCAACAAACAAAAGCCCATCTGTTGCATTTCCCCACCCTGCCCTCCCCCTAAATATCTACACCGCATCAATATGTCACGCAGCTTTTAAAGCTGGATTCTGCTGGAATGAAAAGGCCCCATCGTGAGTTTTTCTATCACGTGTCACAACATACCAAGCTATATCGTTTTTTAAGCCGCGAATCCGTCAAAGAGAAGGTTGAGATTTTAACCGTCTACCTCTCCTTTGCCTTTTTTCTAACGCATCTGTTATTGATAGGGCTACGCAATGCCTTCCCTGACCTGGCTCTTCTGCAGCCACTAAGCGCTAATTACCTCTCCGCGCTCTATACACCCTTTAGCATCATACTGGTATACGAGGTGTATCTGCTGATTTTAGCCTTACCCCTCTCATTCACCAACTCGGTGAGAAAGCAGTATGAAATCATTTCGCTGATCATCATCCGTAACGTCTTCAAAGACATCTCCATGTTTGATGATTTTGAGCAGCTGGCTGAGCAGACTGATGTTATTATCAGAATTGCCTCCGACCTTGGAAGCGGCCTGCTTCTCTTTTTATTGGTGGGAGTCTTTCATCAGGTCAGTCTAAAGAGAAAGAAATACTCTTTCCTGACTGAAGATCAGATCAGGCGGTTTGTCTACCTGAAAGAACGGGTGGCGTTGATTTTACTCATCATCTTTACAGGGCTGACGCTCTTTTCGGTCTACGATTTCATAAACGAAACGTACAGGCTTGTCGCTTTTGGCGAAACGTTTTCAATCGACCTGGGAGTGGTTTTCTTTGTTGAATTCTACACCATCATGATCTTCTCTGATGTGTTCATCTTCATAGCATCCTTCATGTTCAGCCAGACGTACTCACGGCTGCTCAGAAACGCCGGTTTTGTCTGTTCAACCGTCATACTCAGAATTTCTTTGTCGGTCGAATCAGAGCTCAGCGGCTGGATTGCAGCTGTAGCCGCTCTGACAGGGATTCTGTCTCAGCTCATCTATATCTATTTTATCCGAATTGAAGATGAGTACAGGGAGCAAGATGTGGAAGCTGATGATTAGGGTTTGATAGATGGATGATAGTTAATAGATAAAAGATGATAGAT
>CAZVEP010000125.1:0-3182 GCA_964625635.1 uncultured Rhodohalobacter sp. | reverse complement strand
AGATGATAGATTCTTTTATCTGAATATAGGCAAACAGAATAATCCGGTTTCTGCATCTTTCTTTTTTATTCGATTACTCTATGGCTGAATAGATCTGTTCTACGAAATCACCCAGTAGCGAACTATCCAGCCAGCGGGTGACAATAACCAGGTCATTTTCATCATCCACCACAATATAGTTGCCGCCAAAACCTGCGGCATAGTATAGATGATCCGGCACATCACCCCAATCCGCATTTCCCTTTAGTGTCCACCACATATAGCCATAATTCGGGTTAGCCTCTGATGGCGCACGGGCTGCTTCTATCCATTCATTCGAAATAAGCTGTTCGCCACCCCAGTTTCCTTCACGTGCAAACAGAAGTCCGAAGCGCGCCTGGTCAAGCGTATTGATGAACATGCCGCCACCATTGTGGCCACCGCCACTTACACTTTGAATTTTCATGCCATCAATTTCTGTCCATGACTGATCATATCCGTACCATCGCCAGGTGGTTGATGCCCCGATCGGATTCATTATTTCATTTCGAAGTACTACCGGCAGCGGTTCCCGCCAGACATGTAAAAGCGAATAAGCCAGGAGATTGACCCGCACATCATTGTATTTAAAATAGGTTCCCGGCTCATTGAGCTCCCTGAAACGCATAGCATCAACACCGACGCCCCGAGCCGGGCGATCGCCCCAGTCTTCAATCCCAAACAAAGTGCCATACCAGTCTGATGACTGATTCAAAAGATGCTCCCAGGTAATACTGGAATTGTGATCTCCATCAAACGTCCGGTCCCAGACATACTGATTGACCCTGTCGTCCACAGACCGAATCAGGTTTTGGTCTATGGCAAGCCCGGCAACAGTTGACAGGTAGCTTTTTGTTACGCTGAAGGTCATATCTACACGATTGAGATCGCCCCAGCTTGCAGCAATGTATCCATCCTTAAGAATCATCCCGGCCGGTCCGCCCCGCTCCTTCGTGGGACCTCCTATTTCATGATAGGGCTCACGGCTGAACGCTTTCAGAATCGCGATTCGAAGGTCACGATCCACGCTGTTTTCATTTTCAATCGCAAATTGTATCGCCTCATCAAGCATTTCAGCGTCAAAGCCAAGATCGTTTGCCGGTCGCTCCTCCCAGTTTTCCCCATGAGCCGGATAATAGAGCTCTTGGGCATGGACAGGCGACGTGATACTCATCATCACAGATGCCATAGTGAACAGTAAAAGAAGGAGAAGATAACGGCCTGAAAAATTGTGCATGGTCTGTATTTTTTTGGATTTGATTGGCTGGCAGACGGAGGTCTTATCTATTATTAGATACAGAAAAAGAATGGAAGATAAAATATTCTTCACACCACCTACTATTGACAATAAGCATGAACGCCCTCTCAATTTTAGCCCTTCATTTGTTATTGGAAAGAGAGTAAAGCAAAATAACGACCCTTGTTGGCGCGTTTAAAAACTACTTTAAATGCATATATACATACTTCAACTATATATTATCTAACATTACTTATACATCATATTTTAGATTTGTTCTGCATAGGCCTTTTGCCGTATGTTGTAAGTGTTGATTCAAAAATCAAGCCCTTCACGAATCAGCGCTCTCAAAAATTTCCTTCTCACAGCGAATTCTGTTTATATTTTCCAGCATGACAGTATGATGTCATTCACGGATGATATTCTATCTTTTTTAAAAAGACAGATATACAGACATACATGCCAAATGAAACGCTAAAGCTACTCCCTGCAAAACCTCTTCTTGAGGAGAGGCTTGGAACCGACTATTTCGACAATCTCCCAAAGTCGCCAGGAATTTATCGCTTCTATGATGTGAATAACGAGCTGCTCTATGTTGGTAAAGCCAAAAACCTGAGAACCCGGGTGTTCAGTTACAAACGGGCCAAAGCAGGCCAGGTATCACGTAAAGTATCCCGGCTGATCGGCAGAATAGACAGACTGGAATTTGATGAGACAGAATCTGAGCGTGATGCACTTCTGCTCGAGAATTGGTGGATTCGCGATAAACGGCCTCCATTTAATAGTGCCAATAAACAGACCGAGGCATATTACTTCATTTATTTTAAACCTGAACCGAACGCATTGGAATTTCGCCTGGCCATGCGAATACACGACGAAACCAATCCTGATGACTGGTATGGATCATTCAAGGGACATGCACCCGTCCGGCGATCGCTCGGGTATCTGCTCCAGCTCTTGTGGATGACTGAATACCAACAGCAGTCACCCCATCATCTGCCGGTGCAGCTGACACGCCGCATGACCCCGATGCGCTACCAGCTACCGCTTCAATCAGACTCCCTTATTCGTACCTATGACATTGAAAATGCCGTTCGCGATTGGTTTCTGGGCGAATCATGCAGGATTCTCGATTTTGTGTCTGTCAGAATTGAGTACGGGCTCTACACTCTTACCCCGTTCCAGGTACGTTTTTTAGAAGACAGACTTCATCACCTGAAATCATTTTATGACAGAGCGCTGACCCGTTATCGGGATCTCCGGGGTGAACACCAAATCATTGCCCAGGATGAACTGGACGATCTTGTGGTAAAAGCTGCTTACCAGCATATTCAACACTAAAGCTTGTGTCAAAAAACCTGTCAGCTTTAAAGCTGACACAACATGAGTTGATGGATGCTTTTTTACGACTTCCGCTTCACGGAGAGTAGGGCGTTTTCGTCATGAACACAGATTCCACACGTTCCACAATTGGACCGTCTGTACGGGAAGCCTCATAAACCCGCTGCCACTCTACATCATTAACAAACCATTCCCAGCTCTGTTCGGCGGACTCACGACTTTCATGCGATAATAAATAGATCAGTGTATTCTCGCTTAGTTCAGGATCCTGTGGCGTCCAGTACATAATGTTCGTCATACCATGTTTTTCAAACAGATCCATCGTGTGATTTGCAAACCGTGCATGCAGATCGTCGAGCTTTCCCTCATGTGTTGTGTAGGTTCGCAGCTCATATACAACCGATACAGAATCAGCCTCGGCATTGGTATTCTGCATAACAGATTCATTCGATTCACCCGATTGCGCACATCCTGAAATAAGTATGATAGTCAGCAAAAGAGCTGATAGTAAAGTTGCTGTCATTTTCATTTAGACCCCATTTGTTATCATTTTTCCTTTTTCAAAATAGATAATCCACGGTTTATT
>CAZVEP010000124.1:0-7702 GCA_964625635.1 uncultured Rhodohalobacter sp. | reverse complement strand
GGGCACTTAGATTACAAAGGCTCATAACGTTATTGGTTATGGGCCTTTTTTATTTCACCCACCTTAAGTTATTCGAATTTTAAAGATCGGTATCATCATCAAACTGAGTAACACATCTTCAGTCATCCGGCCATTGCCATTAGATCATAACACATCTGCTTACATCAGGATATAACTTATTGACTAGTCGAGACATACTATACAAACTAAACCCAATCACTTCAGATTTTAAAGTTTTTCACAAAAACAGGTATTAATTACTAAATTATTTATACTTTAATTGACTCCAGGTCTATACTTTTTGACTCTTAGCTCACTGACATTAAATCTTTAACCTCATATCAGTAAATTGCTGGTATTTCAGTTTCATGTCCCAACCTGGCAAATTATAAGCGATAAATAAGTATGCTGTCATCATATTTGCACTATGATATTATTGAGAAACTAGGTGAAGGTGGGATGGGCCTTGTTTATTTAGCTAAAGACAATAAGCTGAATCGTAAAGTTGCATTAAAATTCCTTCCCTCGCATATCGCAAATGACGAAAATGAGCGAAAGAGATTCCGCCAGGAAGCACAGTCTGCAGCATTTCTAAATCATCCCAATATTGCCCAGGTACATGCTATCGAAGAAGCGCATGATCAGCTTTTCATTGTGCTCGAGTATGTAGAAGGTAGTGAGCTGAAGGATGTTATTGAAGAAGACAGCCTTAGCCTGGATGAAAAATGGGAGATAGCCATTGAAATTGCCAATGGCATTAAGGAAGCACACGATAATAGTGTTCTGCACCGTGATATAAAATCACGGAATATTATGATCAATGCGGCCGGTAAGGCTAAGATCATGGATTTTGGTCTCGCAAGAATCCAGGGAGCGGAACGGATAACCAATCCGGGAACCACCATAGGCACAACAGCCTATATGGCACCTGAACAACTTTCAGGTGAAGAGCTGGATGCACGTTCAGATATATGGTCATATGGAGTAGTTCTTTATGAATTGTTTACCGGCTGCCTTCCGTTTGAAGCGGCTTATGAATCAGCAATCATGTATGCCATCTCCGAAAAAGATCCGGTTCCGATATCAGAGCGTCAGAAAGAAGTGCCGGAACGAATAGAGTACGTTATTTATCGTTGTCTGGAAAAGAATCTCGATGCCCGCTACCTCTCGTTTTCAGAAATTATCACCGATCTCACGTCAGAACAAACGACGAATAAAACCAGGCCCTCAGGCATCAGCTCTGGTACAGCTTCGTCGTCGAAAAGTTATAAAAAGATCGTTGCTTCCTCAGCAGTTGTACTGCTACTGGTGTTTGCTTTTATCTACTTTGGCGGAAATAGCAGTTTTAACGTGTTTGGCAGCGGGGTGCCTGACAAAAAATACCTTGCTGTACTGCCTATTGAAAATATCGGAAATGACCCGAACCTGTCTGCGATTAGTATTGGATTAGCAGAGGCGTTTTCATACCGGCTTTCTGAACTGGAAAAATATGAAGAATCATACTGGGTGACGCCTGCAGGTGAAATACGAAAGGAGGATATCAGAAGTGCAACTCAGGCTAATAAAATATTCGGTGTTAATCTTGCTATAGCCTCATCCATCCAGGCCATTGACGACTCAACACGCCTGATACTGGAACTTGTGGATGCCGACAACGTCCGCAGGCTTGAAACAGCCCGGTTAATGGTCCCTTCAGGTGACCTGACCTCTTTAGAGAGAGATGGCATAAAGGCCGTGCTTGCAATGTTGGATATTCAGCTAAATCCTGAGATGAACCAAAACCTCAATGAAGGAGATACTTCAAATCCCGAAGCGTACGAATACTATCTGAGAGGCAGGGCTGCTTTGCAATCGTATCTATCATCCGAAAATTTGATACAGGCAGTCGATTTATTTGAACAGTCCATTGAATTGGACCCTGAATTTACATTGGGTTATTCAGGCCTTGGTGAATCGTATTGGCGACTCTATGAGGGAACCAAAGAGACAACCTATATTGCCAAAGCAGAAGATGCCTTGAATGAAGCCTTGAGATTAAATGACGAACTTGTTCAGGTTCAAACACTGCTCGGCATTCTCAAATCAGGCACCGGAAACTACGGGGAAGCAGCTCAGATTTTTAGAAAGGCCCTTGAGATTGACCCGAAATACACCGCTGCGCTGCGTGGTCTTGCCAGGACGTACGACGAACAGGGAGATACGCAGAAAGCGGTAGAAACGTATAAAAAAGCCATTGAACTAAAACCGAATTACTGGGAAGGTTATAAGGATCTGGCGATCCATTACTTAGGCAAGGGTGACTACGAAAATGCCATTACTGAATTTACGAGAGTCACCCAGGTAACGCCGCAAAATAGTTCTGCTTATTCAAATCTTGGTGCTGCCTACTGGTATGATGGTCAGAGTGATATGGCGAAGGAAATGTTTGTGAAGTCCATGACCCTGGAAAAAAATGCCACCGCTGCCAATAACCTGGCTAGTCTTTATTTTATCGATGGAAAATACACCCAGGCAGCTGAGATGTATGAGGTGGTTCTGCAGGATTTCCCAAATGTATATCAATATTGGGGAAATCTGGGCGTCGCTTACGAATACAGCGGGCAGCCGGAAAAATCGGAAGACGCCTATTTAACAGCCATCGAAAAAGCACAAGTCCAGCTCGAAGTAAATCCTAATAGTGCTGAATTGCTCGGTGATCTTGGTGCATACTACTCAGATGTACGCGACACCACGCAATCTTTGGAATATATGAAGCGCGCTTTAAATTTAGATTCAGATAACGTAATGGTACTGGAACGTGCCGTTTCCACATATGAAAATCTGGGGATGCGAGAAGAAGCTCTGCGATGGGTAAGGCCATCCATAATCTCTACGATCGAATCACAGCCGGAGCTGGAAGAGCTTATAAATGACCCCCGGTATAAGGAAAAAGTTGAGAGTTTTAATTAGGCTTATTTTACAAGATCAATTCAAACATATATCGTATACTGTATGAAATTTTATAAATTATAATGGAGAAAAGATGAGTAAAAAATATATTGGCGCCATCATATTAGCAATGTTGTTTTCGGTAACAGCAGGAATGGTTTACCTTGAAACAGCAGCTGAAACAAAGACAGAGAGTGATGATGCCCGTGCAACAATCAACCTGCGAATTCAGGAAGATAACCAGGATAATACCTGGAGAGTGCGAGGAAATAATGGCCGCAATATGGGAACTATAAACTCAAACAGGTCTGATGAGGATCAAATTAACTGGCTGGCCATCCAGTCGGATATGGTGTTCAGTTTTGACAAAGATGTGAATGACTATTTTACCTTTAGTGATTCTCTATTCACCGACGGTTACACACAAAGACTGAATACAAATGACATGCTTCAACTCACTGTTCGTGCCGACGCACCCAGAGATACGCTGATATATAATGTATTTGTAATTGATGCCCAGAAATATGTTGTGGGTAATTCTCCTCCAAAAATCGTTATCCTGGGAGGGATCTGACCACCTCCTTTTTTAAAGCAGAGAAATTCTTTGGCCTGATTGCTTTCATGAATCAGAAAGGGTTCATGAAAGCATATCTATCTGAAGCATCTTTTGATCTGTTAGACAAAGAGTGCGTACCATTTGCACTTTCTTCTGATGGCTTCGCATGAAAGTGTCGCTATTTATTCAGCAAATCCGGTACTCTTACTTTCTTGATATACCGTGGCGGGATCAGGTCACTGTCGAAATTTCTTCCCGGTGATGAGGGTATATTTATCTATCCCTATATCCTGACTCGTAAATGTATTTGATGACGTCTGATTATCGAGTGCCATTTTCCACTGGTACAAATCGCCCAGCGTATGACTCACCATGTTCATAAACTCTTCTGCTATTCCCTCTTCTTCATATTGGTTTACGTGATCCATTGAGTCCCAAATGGAAATGGAGAGCATTTCGCCATCATTGTCCGAATTGTCAACAAGAAATGCATATTTGCACCCTTCCACGGCTTTTAATTCAGGTAATATATCTGAATTAAAAATCTCTGAAAACTCTTTTCGGGCCCCTTCTTTTACCTTGAATGAAATGATTCTTAAATGACTGCTGCCCCTTGATACTTCATCCGTAATCGGATTTTCCTCCTCTTCTACAGGATAGCTTTTTACAACGGGATTGTTGGACACAGGGGAATATTCAATCATGTTATCACGGGATAGCTGAATTTTCCATTCCGTGCTGTCTTCCAGAAGAGGGCGGACCTGATCTACATTTTTCTCAAATGTGCCGGACTCTACATAATCACTGGCGGCATTTTCACTTTCCCATATAGTAAATGAGATATACTGTTTAGGTTGCTCAAGGTTCTTTAGAAGACCTGCAAAAATACACCCCCTGGTATTTTCCAGAACGGGGATGATAATTTCACCATAAACATATTCCACCTTTTGTGTATCGTCGTTTCGGACGCTGGCTTCCACTAAACGTAAAAACATCGGGCAGTCTCCTTACCTGTTTCGGGTTAGTACAACAGCTGTCATATCGTCAAATCTTTTCGATTGCCCGCTGTGTTTTATACTTCTGTCGAAAACTTCTTTGATTAAAGTATCGGGGTCGGTTTTTTCTTTTCTCAAATCTATAAGAATCTTTTCAAGTCTTTCCTCACCAAAATTTTCATCCTGCAGATTTACACTGTCAGTAATGCCGTCTGAGAAAACAAACAGACAGTCTCCTTTTTCCAGGATAATCGTTTCATCTGAATATTGCTGCTCATCAAGCACACCCAAAGGTACACCACCCGACTTTAAACGTGTATGAGAATTGTCCGACTTGATCAAAAAAGGGTATTCATGGCCGGCACATGAGAATACAAGGCTATGATCAGAAAGATCAATAATTCCCAGAAACATGGTGGCAAATTTTTCTGAGCTTGTGCTTATATAAAGCTGATGATTGGCCTTTTCCAGTATCTCTGACGGCTTATCTAGGTGAAGTACCTGCCCCCGTAATATTGCCTGGAGATTTGACATTAACAGAGATGCGGGAAGCCCCTTGCCGCTGATATCTCCCAGACAGAGTGCCCAGCGATTGTCGTCTAACTGAATAAAATCAAAATAATCACCCCCCACCGTCTGGGCAGTAAGATTTTTACCCGCTAATGTATAACCTTCAACCTCTGGTGCACTTGCAGGCAATAGTTTCTTCTGAATGGTTGAAGCCAGTTCCAATTCCCTTCGAACGAACTGCAGTGCCTGTTCTTCTTCGTAAAGTCTTGCATTTTCAACGACCTGTGCAGACTGAGCGGCTATAATTGATAGCAAACGCTGGTCAGATTCAGTAAAATTACCACCTCCATCCTTACTCTTGTTGTAAAGGGTAAGTATGCCTATCAATTTGGAACGTGCCATGAGCGGTGCACTCATCAGAGAGCGCACTGAAGATTCCCACTTTGTATTTTTGAAGCGCTCATCGTTAGCCGGATCGTTGATCATCAAAGGTTTCTTATTCAGCTGCATCCAGCCCAAAAGATTTTGATTCAAATGGAGCGGCGTTCTTTCGGTTGAACTCACCATACTTCGAACAAGGGTGTGCCCCGGATCTGACATCTCCTCATCAACCAGAGTGATGTCACCCTGCTCAGCTGAAAGAGCCCGAATAGATTTGCTAATGATAGATCGCATAATCTTTTCACTATCAAGACTACCGCTTATGGCGAGCGCAAGGTCATTCAGAATTGCTAACTCATCAACTGCACGCCGCAGCTGTGCATTCTCCGAGGTGACTCTTTGTAACTCTTGTTCCGTTTTCTTTTTATTACTCGTGTCTCTAAACACGTGGGTTTATTTTTTTAATTGGTATTTAAACTAATTCGGGCACTCATTTTTCTGCCGGCAATTATATTTTACTGAATACTATGAGATAGAAAAAAACTATCGTAATATCTAAAATTGCCGTATAAGGAAAATTGTAAATTCTGGCCTTGATTCTTACTGAGTCACTCAAGCCAAATCTTATTTACATTTTCCATACCAAATAAGCTACATAAATTTGGGAATAAACCTACTCGAAACCTGGAAATCTGAACACATGCCAAACCCACAATCACATCAATTTTTGATCTGAATTCTTTTGCTAATAAAAACATAGGCATATTTAGTTAGCTTACCTGATCTGTGTACTTTATTTATTATAAATATCCATCTCAATCCAATTATCAATTATAACTTAGCTATTTATGAGCATGATCGAAGATTTTAAAAAGTTTGCAATGAAAGGCAATGTCATTGACCTGGCTGTTGCCGTGGTGATTGGTGCAGCTTTTGGCCGGATCGTTACGTCTTTCGTCAACGATATTATAATGCCGCCCATTGGTATCTTAATTGGTGGTGTTGACTTTTCCGAACTTAGGATTGTACTGCAGGAAGCTATTGGAGAAACGGCAGCCGTAACAATTAACTACGGTATGTTTATCCAGACGGTCATTAACTTCCTGATCATTGCATTCTCTATTTTCCTCGTTATCAGAGCGTACGATAACACAAAAAAGAAGGAAGAAGAAAAGCCGGCTCCGGTTGCTGCAATCCCGCCGCAGGAGAAATTGCTCACAGAAATCCGGGATCTGTTGAAAGAGAAGGAGTCTTGAGTTGGTTTGGTAGATGGTAGATGGTTATTAGCAGATCACTATTCGGCCATCCGTCTTCCGTCTCCGGTCTCTGTTACCCGAATATAGTTTGCACTATGCATCTATAAACGTCTCAATATTTTTCTTCACACCTTCAATAAGTTCTGTTCGGGCTTCTACGCTCGCCCAGGCGATGTGCGGTGTCATGACGAGTCTGTCTTTATTTTTGATTCCCAATAATGGGTTATCCGACTTGATGGGCTCATTTTCAAACACATCAAGTGCGGCCCCGCCAATACTCTCGCTGTCGAGGGCCTGCGCCAGATCCGTTTCATTAACAATCCCTCCGCGGCCGGTGTTGATGAGCAGAGCTGAGGGCTTCATCAGGCTAAGCTGTTCAGCGCTGATAAGGTTATCTGTGTTCTCGTTCAGCGGTGCATGAATGGACACGACATCTGACGTTTTGAGCAACTCATCCAGCTCCAGCCGTTGATAAGGCTGATCCGTATTCTGACCGGATGTGGAATAATAGACCACCTCGGCCCCAAATGCAGTTGCGATATTTGCCACCTTTTGCCCAATATTTCCCAAACCTATAATCCCAAACCGCATGCTGCTGATTTCGTGGTAATTATGGTGCATATTCGTAAAGATCGGACTTTCTGAGTAGCCACCACTTTTCACAAATTCATCATATCCGGACAGGTTCATCTGCAGGTGCAGAATCATGGCAAACGTTGTTTGCGCTACGCTGACTGACGCATATCCCGCCACATTTTTCACCTCAATCCCAAGATCCTTAGCAGCCTCACGATCCACATTGTTCATACCTGTTGCGGCAATACAGATCAGCTTCAGGTTTTTAGCATCTTCCATCAGCTCGCGCGTAAGCACCACTTTATTTGTGATAATTATATCAGCCTCGCGAATACGTTCTGCGGTTTCATCCGGATGGGTTACATCATAAAACGTGACATCCCCAAGATCGCGAAGCGATTCAAGATTAGGAACGTCTCCAACGGTGCTGGCATCGAGAAATACAATCGTCATGGGTAGTATATTCGTTAAATCGTTAAATCGTTAAATCGTTAAATCGT
>CAZVEP010000123.1:0-7772 GCA_964625635.1 uncultured Rhodohalobacter sp. | reverse complement strand
CTCACCTCTGCGAAATTGTCGGTCACAAAATGAAAGCACCACTTGAATTCAGTGAGTAACAGTAACTCTTTTTAATCAAATATTAATCGTGTTGAATAAAGACGCTTCATTTAATAGAGCGTCTTTTTTTTGACTTGTGCTGTCTATTTCAGCAACATCATTCTCCCTGGAAATGGATCCAGAATGTTATTACGACGACAGAGACGTAAACAGTGGATGAGTCCCTCTATAAAGATTTATTAATTTAGAATCTCCCAATACAATAGATCTTTTTATACAGATTCTGTATTTATAAGCCATGACATGGAGAAATAAAATATTAGACGAAGATGAAACCGTTATCACACGGTCGAAGCCTCACATGGCAATAGCAATTGTGCCATTTGCTATCCTTATACTTTTATTTTCTATTGGCGCTTATGGAGTAGGATTTTGGTTCTGTTTTATTTTGACACTAACCGGAGCCTTCAAATCATTTTACTTTGAGTACCTTCTTACAAACAAGCGCATCATTTCTAAATACGGCTTCTTCTATATCCGATACAGGGAAATCCCACTCCAAAAGGTTGATAACATTATCTGCTGGCAAAGTAAAACGGATAAGTACTTGGGCACGGGTCGGATCACCCTCTTTGGAATCGGTATCCGTCAAACGAAATTCCGCCGGATTGCCAACGCCATGGATTTTAAACACGCCGTTTACAGCCAGCTTTCGACAGAGCCCAGGCACTATTTTGATAGCTGATACATAACTCTCTGTAGATCCTTTTTTCTGATATCTGAGAGGCTTTAATTTCCTCCTCCATGCTTCATATGTCTCATGCCATGACCTCGGAAATCCGGTAGATCAACTTCATACAGATAGTCGGCTATCAGCCTTACGTCCTCTTCTGAAATGGCTATCGGCGCCATAAGCCCAAAACGATTCAGCGCACCGGGCATGATGCTTTTATCTTTATTTGGTTCGCTTACCCAGTCAGCAATGGCATCAACAAACGCCTCTTTTGTTTCGTAATCTCTCATATAGTGCATTTTCACCATCTGAATGGGTGGAGCGAGACGCTGCCGGCCCGTCATTTCGGGCGTATGGCAACTGTAACAGTTCTGTTCGATGAGAATTTTGCCTTGTTGAAACGTCACTGTATCTGCTACAGCTCGTTCATCTTGCTGCTGGCCTGTGATCTCATTAGTCCCCGCTTCCATAACCGCAGATAATAGAAACATCACCGGAATCAGGTAGATCAGTCGTTTCATAGCAACTCCTGTTCTTGATTATGAAAAGTGGATAAACAACTGAAAGTCAATTGATTATCTCTATCTCAGATTAGATAAACCCTGTGAACAGCAGATGAAGAAACATGTGAGTGAGATCAGTAAATGTAAGGACGCAATGGGCAGCCATCACATATCAAACAATCTACACCCACATTCACATAACCGACAAATTAGCTACCGCCAATATCAGCCAGGCGACCGTAAATGTCGACATATACTGTTCCGTTGTCATTGGTTTTTTGATGATCCAATAGAACACCAACGGGATCAGCGATGCAATGAGTGAAAATGCCAGATGTCCAATAGTGCTGAAGAGCATATTCATAACATCCGGACTTTTCGATGTAGCCCAGGACACCACAATTGTGAATATGATAATTAAAACCCACCAAATTTTATGACGACTAAATACCTTCATATGATCAAATTATAAATTGTAATTGAGCCTCAACTATTCATCCATTTTTTGAAGTCGGATGAGCGGCTGATGCTGACAACGGTATCTTCGTCTTTCGCAACACCGGGTGTAAGGAAGAGCTTGATGCGGCTCCTTGACCAAAGCACCATTTCCTCGATGGAATCCAAATTGACGATATATTTCCTGTTGATTCGGAAAAACTGGTCAGGATCCAGCTCTTCTTCCAGCGCATCAAGCGACTGATCCACCGACAGGGTTTTGTTATCAAACGTTTTGAAAAAGACGCTTTTTTCCATGGCGTAGAAGTAGGCAATTTTTTCAACCTCTACCTTTTTTAGCTTTTCGCCTATACTGACCAAAAATCGTTTTTTATACTCTTTCTTTCCGTATTGGTAAACCGATCGTAGCTCACCAAAATCTATCCCAAATGCTGTTTTTAAACGCCTGAATTTTCCCAGGCTTTCTGCCAGCTCTTTTTTGCGAATGGGTTTCAGAAGGTACGAGATACTGTTGTGCTTGAATGCCTGTATGGCGTACTGGTCGTAAGCCGTTGTAAAAATCAGCGGAGTAGAAACAGGAATCTCATCAAAAATGGCGAAGCTTAATCCGTCGGATAGCTGAATATCAACAAATATGAGATCAGCCGTGTGCACTCTCAGCCATGAGACGGCCTCCTTCACAGAACCGGGCTTTGCCAGTACATTCACCTCGGGATCAATGTCGGTAAGCATGGATTCCAGCCGCTCTGCTGCAACCTCTTCATCCTCAATAATCAGGACATCCATCACTCCTCCTCATAAATAATTGGCAGTTTCGCGGTGTAGTGTGTGGTGCCGACGTGAAATGTGGGCTTGAAATTTCCCAAAAGCCGGTACCTTTTTACCAGGTTGGACTGGCCGGTTTTCGATCGCCTGGAATACGTCGGCTTCAACTGTATGTTATTTTGCACGATCAATGACTCTCCTTCTCCAGATATGGTAATCATTAACGGCCGTTCACTGCTCACGATGTTGTGTTTACAAGCATTTTCAAGAACGACCTGAAGCGATAGTGGTGGAATGTACGCATAAAGCACCTCAGAGTTCAGGTCTATGGAAAAACGGAGCCCTTTTCCGTACCTGGACTGCTGCAAATACAGGTAGCTCCGGGCAAATTCAATCTCATCACGGACGGTAACAACTCTTTTATCTATACTTTCCAGAACATACCTGTAGAGGCTTGAGAATTCATCAATAAAATCTTGTGCAAGGCCGGGATCCTTCTCTACAAGGCCAGACAAAACATTCAGGCTGTTAAACAGAAAGTGCGAATCGATCTGCTTTTTGAGCATTTCGAACCTTAGTCCTATCACCTCTCCTTCCAGCTCTTTTGATCTCTCCTTCGACTCAGTACCCTCAATGAAAAAGATCCATGCCTCCAGAATAATCATCAGGATGACATTGCAAACCATGAAAATCATGGTGTTGTATCCGAGAGTTATGAGCAGGCCATCGCGATATGGATTTATTAGATGGGATAACGTCGTAAACCCGACGGCAATAACAGCCCCGATCAGGGCTGTGAGAAACAGCTGAATCAGCAGCCTGTAAAAAATATGCGCCTGCCATCCTAGTCTGTCATTCAAATATCGAATCACAAACAGGTTCGGGTAAACAATCGCGAATCCGGCAACGATGCTGAGTAGTGATCCGCGCCCAAGGCGAAACAGAAAGTGTGAGACACTGCTCAACTCATAGAATCCGGTGATGTGATTGACGGATATGACAATGATCTGAACTAACACGGCAAAACCAACCACAAGTTTGAACAGGTTCCGAAAAGGTATCAGCTTGTGTACGTTATTCAGGGCCATCTCTATATTCTTCATCTTATCCTCTTGTCGCACTTTCAGCGACATACACTGAAATATGCAAGGTTATTGTTAAGATCAAAAAAAGACCGGGACTGAACCCGGCATCTTCATTGATGAAATGTTGAATAGTCATCGGATGAGTTTTTTGAAAAATCGAGTTATGACAGATCAATATAGTATTCAATGATGACTCATCCGATGACTCGCATACGACAACTTACCGATGAATCGATGCTAGAAGGTTTTCAGAATACCGACCCGGCCGCTCAGGTAGATCAGATCAAGTGTTGTGTTGATTCCATCACTGTTCAGATCCCTTGAGAGTGAGTGAAATGTGACAGACGGTATAATGCTCCATTTGTTTGATAGCTGAATATGGAGACCGGTCCCCGCGTGGAATCCCAGACCATGGCCTGTATCCTCGATGATATCCCCATCTGTATTTTCCACTTCGATATGATTGTAAAGGCCGCCGCCCCTCACATACCAGCTCAGTGACGACTGATTGATGGGATGTTTAAACTGCAGACCAAAAACATATCCGGTCTCTTCAAAATCGACATCGGCTCCTTCGAACGTCTCGTTAGAGGCGAACTTATTCCATCCCCATCCGGCATAGGCCCCGAGATGCGGCATGAAGCGGTAGTGAAGCAATCCTTCAAATCCACCGCCGGTTTTGAGATCTGTATCACCTAGTTCCTGAAGCGCGAAAGATGGCCCTCCATTCAGTTCAAAACTAAACCTTGACGCCTGATCCTGAGCTGTTGCGTTAGTTGCAAATAGTACTATAATGAGTGTCGTTAATAGTTTTAGAGTTTTCATAATGACAGTTGTTTAAGTGTTAATAAGCATTGTGCTCATCAGTAATTTATCCTCAAATACTGCCTCACCGAATTAAAACACGATGAGCGCCTGAAATTTGAGTATGACTGCGTGTATATTCTGATGAATGCCCCAAAGGGTGTGATTTAGCTGCTACATAATGGGCTTTTCGTGTCA
This sequence comes from uncultured Rhodohalobacter sp., assembly GCA_964625635.1. Lineage (GTDB taxonomy): Bacteria > Bacteroidota > Rhodothermia > Balneolales > Balneolaceae > SW132. Next base: position 3,228 of record CAZVEP010000123.1, on the reverse strand, counting down.
TTTGATGAGTTCGTCGGAGCTGACTCCTCAATGACTGCAATGTTTCTAACCTTAGCCCATAATGACGTCTTTCCCCGTACTTTTGAATGGACACCCCTTGCCATCTGACTGGTGGAGCACCCCCCAGGGAGAGATTTCAAAAGTCCGCATCGCTTTGGACTCTTTAATCAAGGGTCTATGCTATACCATTTTTGAGCTAGCATACATTTTTAACAGCACTGCTATTACGACATCGAAAGAATTGGTGGTAAAGGGAGCTGTAAAATCTGCAGGGACCTTTTATCATATCGCTTCGCGTTCAAAAAATGAGCGGCCGGTAACTTTTTATCAAGCGTTAAAAATGGCAGATCATTGATAAAAGGTAGCAGAGGTTACGTGACCGCGCCAATTATTTCACAGTCATAATATTTTGCCGAAGGTATTCCTTAGGGGCATTAAGACAAAATGAACAAGGAAATGTCCAATAGTCGTTGAATTTTTTTCTGCCTGCATGATTTCCCAAAGAACTAATTTTATAGATGGTCAAACAATTATCTATCGATACTGGATAGGTATAATGAGAGAATTATTGTTATAAAAAGTCTACTTTTTTTAAAAACAAGTGTAACATTTATTTTACATTTCGTATAAAACTTTTGACACTTAACTCATTCACTTTATCATGTCAAAACAAGAAATATACGCCTGGACCTCTCTTCTATCATCCGCTGCTATCCTGGGATTTTATGGGATAACCGTTTACGGACTGCCGGATAACTTAGCCAACATTGAGCCCGATCTCTCATCTCTTTTTATCAAAATATTTTTGTTCGCGTTCGTAATAGAACTTGCGATTGGCATCTTTCGCGGTAAAGATAAAGTAGAGAAAGACGAACGCGACGAATTAATTGCGGGTAAAGGCTACCGGAACGCTTACTACCTGATGGGAGTGTTGATCACACTTATTCTGTCACAGCTAATTTTGGGACAAATATTTGAGAAAGCCGGGCTGGCACTTAATCTTATTAATGTCATTCATGTGCTGGTAGGAACACTTTTTGCCGCAAGTATAACGAATCGGGCGACCCAGATTTATTTTTATCAGAAAATGTAAGGACGCCATGAGCAGCCATCACATATCAAACAATATTAAATCGCTACGCTTTCATGCCGACGAAATGACGCAGGCTGAACTTGCTGAAAAGGTAGGTGCAACCCGCCAGACAATAAATGCTATAGAAGCCGCAAAGTATTCCCCATCGCTTGAACTGGCATTTAAAATCGCTGATGCGTTTGGCGTGGGGCTGGAGGAAGTGTTTCAGTACCGGCTGTAAGCCATTCCGAAGGTTTTGCCCCTACTATTGTGCATATGGCGTAGATAAAACCACATTTCTCACACTGCCGTTAGAGTGCACCCGCAACTCCCTGGTGTTTCAACCGGATTTTACCTCTTATAGCCTTATTAAAAGTCTTTGCTCTTGCAGATATCATCTTGTTTATTCACTTTGTCTGCCAGTGTTCGCTAAACCGTTAAATTTTAAGTAGTAAAATGAATAACCGCGAAGTAAAACAGATCGTTGGAGATACTCCAAATATGACTCTGGAGCAGGCAGTGACCCTAACTTCTTTCATCGAAAAACATCAAGTCAGGAATATCCTTGAACTTGGCTTTGGACACGGGGTTTCAACATCCTACATGGCGGCGGCTCTAAGTCGTAATGGTGAGGGTTCAATTATTACAATAGACAAAGAAGAAGCACGTCAAAGAAAACCGAACATCGAAACACTTCTAAATAATGTTGGTGAATCTGAGCGGGTAACTGTTTATTACGAACCAACATCTTATACATGGCGGCTCATGAAGTTTCTTGAACAGGAATCTCAACCGACATTTGATCTTTGTTATCTAGATGGTGCACATAATTGGTTTGTTGATGGATTCGCATTTTATTTGGTGCATCTTTTACTTAAGCCCGGTGGCTGGATCATCTTTGATGACTTGGACTGGACTTACAGCCAATCGCCTGGTCTCAGGGACTCAAAGTTTGTAAAGGATATGCCGAAAGAAGAAAGAGAGACACCGCAAGTGAGAAAGGTGTATGAGTTGCTGGTTAAAAACCACCCGGATTATTGCAATTTTAAAGTCGAAGGTGATTGGGCCTACGCTCAAAAACGTAATACCACGGATGGCAAGTCATCTGAGCGCAAAATCGTCGTAGAAAAGATCATCCAAAAAGAGTATTACGGTATGGGTCATTTTCTTGAAAAGGTTGCCGGGAAACTATTTAAGTAACCCGGGGGCCTAAGTTGATCCGCCAAATCCCACTATTTTAACACAAGTGGTCGGTCTCCGTATATATTTCCAAAGCAGGCTCAGTCTGGACTGATGTATTACCCTGGCTAAGTTATTGTCACAAGCCGCTAGTGGTATAACCTCTGAATCTATAATACAGCCGGTAATGAAATGACATTCACCAAACGTTCGTTTATAAAATGAAAGTAAGTTTAAAGATTCACATAAAGAATTTACTCTTATGACACCGGAGACATTCTACTTTGAAGACGACGGTTCCATCCCCAACAATGGCTTACCGCTGCTGCTATATCGCCGTGCTTTTTCGGACCGAGGCAACGCGGGCGCCGAATGGCTGGAACGTACCTTCGCGAATAACAACTGGACAAATTCCTGGAGAAATGGCGTTTACCCGTTTCACCATTACCACAGCACATCACATGAGGTTCTGGGAATTTACTCAGGGAAGGCCAAACTACACCTTGGCGGCGAACAGGGAGAAAAGCTGGATGTTGAGGCGGGTGATATCATTGTGATTCCGGCCGGCGTGGGCCATAAAAATCTGAGCAGTGAAAATTTGGGGGTTGTTGGCGCTTATCCAAATGGCAGCAGCTACGATTTACTCAGGGGTGAACCGGATGATCGTCCTGAGGCTATTGAAAATATTAAAGCAGTTCCTCTCCCTTCCCGGGATCCACTATTGGGGAAGGAAGGCGGACTCTTGGAAATTTGGGAGTAGAAAATTTATTCATGCAAATTACCTCATCCGTAAAAGCCGCCAGCTGGCGAACAAGGCCCGGCTGAAGAGGTTTAGGCAGGCATGCTCGCGAACGGCTTCAGCTCCAGTCCGTCAAATTGACCCAATCGTGCTTTCATCTCACCGGTTTTGGCAATCATCGCCCCGTTGTCTGTGCAAAACTCCATGGCGGGGATCATCAAGTTGACACCCTCTTTTT
>CAZVEP010000122.1:1313-7826 GCA_964625635.1 uncultured Rhodohalobacter sp. | reverse complement strand
ATCGTTCTGTTTCTTCTCTCTCTGATTTTTGGAAGAGGACGGGCCTGACATCATATAATTCACCGTCATTTTTCCTGCAGGCAGTTTCAATCTCAAGGGTTTACAAATATATCTGTTGAGACAGGTAAGAAGTGCCCGGCTTTTCAGGTATACATTGTCTGAGTTTAGCTAATCATTTATCACTCTCTTAATTCGGTTATGCTGCTTAGCTGCTGCTCAATCCGGGTTGATTTTTCTTTGTGATTTTGTTCCTTATAAAGCCTCAGCAACAATTTGAGCGTTTTCCTTTTCGCAGTGTCAATCGCCATACTTTGAGATCCTGACTCTTCAATACGTGCTAATGCAAGCTTGAGTACTTCCTCAGCTTCCCCATATTTTTTATTTTGCACAAGTGTTTTTGCCAATCGATGACGCGCGGCCAATACACGCGTATGAACCGGAGACAGTATTGATTCCAGTAGCTGAACGGTCTGGTTTTGATATATTTCAGCTTGTTCAAATCGATCTGATTGCACGTACAATTGTCCCAGGGCCTGAACTACGGGCCTTTTCATTGTTTTATTCACATTCCCGCTTTCTATACCTGAAAGTATGGATGTATATATTGATTCCGCCCTTGCTACTTCCCCTTCTTCACGATAAAAGTCAGCGAGTGACTTTTTGCTGATCACCGTTTCCAGATGGTCTTCACCAAATATCTCTGTTTGTATTTCAATGGCATGTTTGATGGATTTCTCCGCTTCCGTGTCGTTTCCCTCACTCATATAGATCTGTGCTGTAGTCAGAAGTGCATCGGCATATTTTGGGCCACCGTTTGGGTTTTCCATCAGAAAAATTGTTCGTGCAGAATCCAGACAGGCTGCTGCACTGTCGCTGTTACCTTTTAAAAACAACGTTTCACCCAGGCCGGCCAGGCTGACACCCACGTCGCTGTCGCTCGCCCCCAGGACGGCTCGCCGCATGGCAAGTGACTGCCTGTGCAATTTTTCAGCTGTTCCATAATCACCCCTGACCATCTGCATTTCGGCCATAGAATGAAGGCTACCGGCATATTCTGCAGACTGATGGCCTGATTCCTGATCATAAATGTGACGTGCTTTTTCAAAAAAACCGTTTGAAACCCTGTAATTGCCGCTATGATGGTGAGCAGATCCAAGATGGTAGTATGTATCCGCTAGCTGAATTCCCGTTTGATTCCTTGATTCTTGTAAATCAACAGATTGCTTCAGGTACTCAACTGCCTTGTCGTTCTCCCCAAGGTTGTGATATACCCTGCCCGCAACATTGTATATCTGAGATTGAACATCAGGCTGATCAGATAGTTGCTCAGCTCTCTCAACACCCTTTTCCAGCATCATTCCGGCCGTCATAGTATCTCCCATCGACACGGATGGATCTCCTGCTTCAAACATGCTGATCATAAAGTCTATCACCCGCTCAGATTTTTCTGCCTCCTGTTCAGCCCGGTCTAATGCTGCACGTGTTTGGCGGGAGTGCTGCGTGACACTTATTGCATATACAATTATCAGGCATGTGATGATTGCCGCTGCCGTCACACCGATAGTATTCCTGGCGATAAATAGCCGTGACCTGTATGTCCATCTATTCGGATGTGACTTTACCGGCATTCTATCCAGGTACCTCTTAATATCAGATTTCAACTGCTCAGCCGACTGATATCGGTGAACCGGTTCTTTCTGAATGGCTTTCAACACAATTGAATCAAGGTCAGCCCGGACAGAGCCAGCGGTATTTTTGTATGCCTTAGCCTCATTTGATTTTTCATTGGCGATTTGGCCCGGTGCCGGAGGGTACTCATTACAAATTATTCGCTTCAGTTCATCTGCCTCGGAAGCAGCCACACTGTACGGCCGCCGATTAGTTAACAGTTCATAGAGGATTACGCCAAGCTGGTAGATGTCTGAAGCGGTTGTGACAGGCCTGCCGCAAATCTGCTCCGGGCTTGTATAGGCCGGTGTTCCATATTTGATGGTATCATCAACGGAAGGATTATTTTTCTCACCATAGCTCTCCGGTTCCGTTACCCTTGCAATGCCAAAGTCCAGCAGTTTCACGACGCCGGTTTCCGTGACCAGTATATTTGATGGTTTCAGATCACGATGTATCACAAGGTTTTGATGAGCAAATTGTACAGCGTTACAAACGTCAGAAAACAGCCGCAACCGGTCAGAAACTGTAAGGGATTTATCGTCACAATAAGTAGTTATCGGTTTGCCATCCACATATTCCATTGCAAACCAGGGCTGTCCCTCATTCGTTATTCCACCATCCATAAGTGTTGCAATATTTGGATGGTTTAGTCCGGCCAGGATTTGCCGTTCATCCAAAAATTTTTGAACCTGCCTGTCAGTTCTGATGCCGGTTTTAAGAAGCTTAAGCGCCACAATTTTGTCAAACTGATCATCTGCTCGCTCTGCCATATAAACCCTGCCCATTCCGCCCCGCCCAAGCTCTTTAATTAGTCTGTAGGCGCCGATACGGGTTCCTTCGGGGTTGTCGGTATGTATGTCATGTAAGATCTCTTTTTTCAAACTTTCAGGCGGGTGATCTACCGGTCCGGTCGTCTCTTTTGCTGCCAGGAGTGAAAGCACCTCATCTTTCATGTCCGGCATGCCCTCACATTTTCTTTTCAAAAATTGCTTTCTCTCTTTATCAGACATATCAACGGCATCGTGGAACAGTTTCTTCACGATATGCCATTGCTTTCGATTCATCTCAAACCGGTTTTTCTTGAGTATTGTCTTTCAATTCACGATTGAGCCATGCGCGGGCCATCTTCCAGTCCCGGTTTACAGTAGCTTCTGAAACATCCAGAGCAGCGGCTGTTTCTTTGATAGTCAATCCGCCAAAAAACCGGCACTCTACCACGCGGACCTGCCGTTCATCAAAATTGACCAGCTTTTCAAGCGCCTGGTGGACCGATAGAATATCATGAAGGTTCTGACTGGACACCACGTCTGAATCTCTCAGCGTGACGCGTTTTCTGTTCCCTCCGCGCTTTTGTGCATTCCGTTTCACCGCATAATCCACCAGGATGTTGCGCATAACCCGAGACGCAATACCGTAGAATTGATCCCTGTTTTTCCAGTCAATGCGGTCAAAGTCAATCAGCTGCAGATATGCTTCATGTACCAGTGCCGATGTATTTAACGTGTGCCCGCTTCGTTCTCCTCTCAGCCTGTTGTGTGCCATTTGCTTCATCTGCTCGTAAACCATAGGTATGAGTTTATCAATAACGGCGTGATTACCGGCCGTATGCTCTTGCAGAAGCTTTGTAATATTCTCATCAGACATATCAACTTCCCTCTCTCACCTGGTGCAAACAATCTGCTGGCTGGCGCCTTCAAAGGATCTCTGTCATAAAAGCTACATCTTTTTGACAGAGATCTCTGACTTTTTTGGCTTTATCCTGATAGAAGGGTCTCAGATGTTATCCCTTCAACACACTGTTATTCAATTAATTAAACAAATAAGACACACTTTTGCCAATTCCCTTGCTTAACTGTTTCTCATGATCTCTCATACAATTTCATCACCATATTTAAAGCATCAACTCCCTGCCCTGTTGGCGTCTGACAGGCGCATCATCCAAAAAAGTTATCAGGCTAATTTAAAAACCACACCTATTATGAAATATTATATAAGCTTATCACTCACACTGCTCATTTGCCTGCTTCCTGTCTGCATTAATGCACAAAGTTCCCATGCCGGTCACAGCTCTGAGGATGCCCTGGTCGTAGGCACAAGCGATGATAATCTGCAGTGGGGGTCATGCCCCGCGTTTATGCCCGAAAGCTGCCGGGTCAGCGTATTAAACGGCAGCCCCGACAGCCCAAATGCCGATATCTTTTTCAAAATAGAGGGGGAGTCAAAAATTCCTGAACACACTCACACATCAGCTGAGCGGATGGTTCTGGTTGCCGGAGAGCTTCAGGTCAACTACCGGGGACAACCGGCCGATGTGATGAATACCGGAGACTACGGGTACGGCCCGCCGGAGCTTCCCCACTCGGCCACATGTGTTTCTGATTCACCCTGCATTCTGTTTATCGCATTTGAAGAACCAATTGACGCCTTTCCGGTAAACAAGCGTGATTAATTTTAAAACAAATGTAGGAGAACCCGCAGATATCCAGCCACAGATGCTCACTCTGTTTCCTCTTTAATCAAAAATGATCTTTGACCTATTAATTGAATCTGTCTTATGGAACCTAAACTACACCGGCGTATACAGCGGTACGGCTGGGATAAAGCCGCATCATCTTACGAACCCTCATGGAAGAAACAGCTAAAGCCCGCCAGGGACACACTGCTTGAAATGGCCGGCCTTCAACCCGGCCGTAATATTCTCGAAACCGCCTGCGGTACCGGGCTGCTTACATTTCCTGTCGCTAAATCGGTTGGTGCGGGTGGCAAGGTTACCGCAACTGATATTTCGGAAGAGATGATCAACATCGCCGCAGAAAAGGCGGCTGACAACGACATCAATAATGCGACGTTTCATCGAATGGATGCCGAAAAACTCTCCTTTGACGACCAGACATTCGATGCGGCTCTCTGTTCGCTTGGCATCATGTACTACCCAAATCCGTTTCAGTCACTCAATGAGATGTACCGGGTGTTAAAACCCGGCGGGCGCGCTGCTGTATCAACCTGGGGAGAACGAAAAAAGTGTGGCTGGGCCGCCATTTTCCCAATCGTTGATAAACGGGTAGATACGGACGTTTGCCCGATGTTTTTCCAGCAGGGCACCGGTAACACACTTGAATATTCATTTGAAAAAGCCGGGTTTTCAACCATCAAAACCAGGCGGATCAGCGTCACCTTAAATTATCGCTCAGCCGACATTGCCCTGATGGCGGCCTTTGCAGGCGGACCGGTTGCGCTTGCCTACCAGAATTTCGACGAACAAACAAAACAGGAGGCTCATCGTGAATATCTGGACTCAATAACCCCATACAAAAATGGAAATGGTTACCGAATTCCGGGCGAATTTGTAGTCGCAACAGGTATCAAATAGTGCAGAGCCATCAATCATATATAAATCACTTTATTCAACAATTTGACCATTCATTTAATAACGGAGTAATCCATGGAATCCAATTCAACAGTTACAGCGGAACAGAACATAAGCGACCAGGTTATTCAGGCATTAAAATCATCCATCAGGGGAGATGTTCTTCTGCCTGATGATGAAACTTACGATGCTGCAAGAAGCATTTACAACGGCATGATCGACAAACGTCCCGGTATGATTGTAACGTGTGCGAACGTGGCCGATGTCATAGCGTCCGTCAATACAGCACGGGAAGAAGGCCTGGAAGTTTCCGTCAAAGGCGGCGGACACAACGGCCCCGGCCTTGCCCTGGTTGATGACGGCCTCGTTATTGATCTATCAGATATGAAAGGCATTCGGGTAGATCCCGAGAACCGGACGGTTAGGGTTGAAGGCGGCTGCACCTGGGGTGATGTTGACCACGCCACGCACGCATTTGGCCTTGCCACCGTTAGCGGCGTTATTTCTACGACAGGTGTAGGCGGACTCACCCTTGGGGGCGGCCACGGCTACCTGACCCGAAAGTACGGGCTGACGATTGACAACCTGGTGAGCGCCGATGTGGTTCTGGCTGATGGACGTTTCGTTAAGGCAAGCAAGGACCAGCACCCCGATCTGTTTTGGGCCCTCCGAGGCGGAGGCGGAAATTTCGGAGTTGTCACATCTTTTGAGTTTGATCTCCAACCTGTAAAACACGTGGTTGGCGGCCCGATGTTCTGGCCGCTGGATGAATTAGAACCTACGATGAAATGGTACCGCAACTGGCTTCCCGAACTGCCGGATGATGTGTATGCATTTTATCTTGTATCAGAAGTACCCGCAGCCGAACCTTTTCCGGAAGATATTCACGGCGAAAAAGTGTGCGGACTTATGTGGTGCTATACCGGGTCCGAGGACACGTTCGACACCTTTGCGCAGCAGGCACGCGATGTGGCCGAGCCTGTCTTCGAGCACACCGCAAAGATGCCATACCCAGCACTCCAAAGTTTGTTTGATGGGCTTTACCCGGAAGGACTGCAGTGGTACTGGAAAGGAGATTTCGTTAAGGAGCTCTCAGATGAGGCAATTGATATCCATAAGCAGTTTGCATCGGTACCCACCATGCATTCAACCATGCACCTCTACCCGGTAAATGGCGCAGCTCACAAGTACGATAAAAAAGAGACTGCCTGGGAAAAGCGGGATGCAACCTGGTCGATGGTCATTGCCGGCGTGGATCCTGAGCCCGATCAGGCAGACAGAATTTCAAACTGGGCGAAAGAGTACTGGGAAGCTCTTCATCCGCATACCATGGGCGGCGCGTATATCAATTTTATGATGGAGGAGGGCGCCGAACGTATACAGGCCACCTATGGTGATAATTATGAAAAGCTCCGAAACATAAAGGCCAAATACGATCCGGATAATTTTTTCCACATCAACCAGAATATCAAACC
>CAZVEP010000122.1:0-1213 GCA_964625635.1 uncultured Rhodohalobacter sp. | reverse complement strand
CCGATCGTATTGCCTCAATCCTCTTTAGCGCCGGCGGATGCGAATAGTTCAGAAACACGTAGAAGGGGTGAGGCGTGAGGTTGCTTAGGTTGTCTTTTGAGAGCTTTTTAAGCACGTTCACCATCTCTTCCGGCTTCTCAATGGTTGATGCAGCAAAATTATCTGCTTCGTATTCGTGAGTCCTGCTCATCATCTGCATAAATATTCCAAGGATGGTTTCAACAGGCGAGTAAAGCAGGCCAAAGAAGAGCAGACCGGCGTAGACGCTCATCTGGTCCATAAAGAATGCATCAAACAGCGCCGGCACCTGCAGAAATATGGATAGCAGAACGAACATAATCCCGGTATGCAGAATGCTTATCGTCATATTCTTAACGATATGTTTCTTCTTATAGTGGCCAATTTCATGGGCCAGAACGGCAACCAGTTCTTCTGTGGTGTGATTTTCTATCAGCGTATCAAACAGCGCAATCCGTTTGTTTTTGCCAAAGCCGGTAAAGAAGGCGTTCGACTTGGACGACCGTTTTGAACCATCCATCACGTAAATGCCCTGCAGCGGAAAGTCTACTTTATCGGCATATGATTCGATCGCCTGCCTGAGCTCACCATCTTCCAGCGGCTCAAATTTGTTAAACAGCGGCATGATCCAGGTCGGGGCCACGTACTGCATCACCAGGGAGAATGCGGTAACCGCCAGCCACGCATAGAGCCAGGCCCATGCGCCGCCATATTCAAAAAAGGCAATAATTCCGGCAAGCAGCGGACCGCCAATCAAAACGGAAAGCGCCAGCCCCTTCAGGCGATCGGCTATAAATGTCTTTGCATCGGTCTTGTTAAACCCAAAGCGTTCCTCTATCACGAACGTGGAGTAGAGGCTGAATGGAAGAGAGATAATTGATTTAGCGATCACTAGCGCACCGATGAATATCAGCCCGGTTCCGATCACCCCATAATCAAAGCTTCTGGCCCACTGATCCAGCCAGTTGAAACCGCCTGAAAACCAGAATCCCAAAAGCAGCATAAGGTCAAAGGTCCCGGTAATGAAACCAAACTTGGTTCTTACACGCGTATATTCCTGGGATTTGGCGTACGTCTCTTCATCGTAGACGTCCTCAAATTCATCCGGAAGCTCCTTCGTAAGTGACTTCAGGTTTAGGCGGTTTGATATAATCTCCAGCGTAAAATCAACAACGATGGCTGCAAGAATAATGAT
>CAZVEP010000121.1:0-8401 GCA_964625635.1 uncultured Rhodohalobacter sp. | reverse complement strand
AGGAGATATCTCGACTTCACACCGGAAAAGCACCGGTGTTTCGCTCGATATGACAGTGTGCTTTTAATATTAAGGGCGGCGCATCCAATGCAGATGTATGCAAGATTCTATCCTGCGCCGCCAATGTAACTTGGCTAGCGGTCGAAACGGAGAGATCTCCATTTCATTGGAAGGAGTTTTGACAGGGAGCTTCTCTCTTTTTATTTCAATCTATTACGTAACTATTACCTGTTCGACTTCGTAAAGTTAAGGTAAACAGATTAAAAAATTGATTCTATTACTTGTAATGAAGACAAACAAAAAACTACTGCTCCTATCATCTCTAATCATTTTTTTCCTTGCCCAGTCTTGTAGCTCCGGAGATCAAACCTCAGAAGATAATGATGAAGCAATCCGGTCAATTCCTGTTGAAATTAGTAATGTTACCAGGGGCGATATTTCGGCTTACTATTCAAATACTGCTACACTTGAAGCCGAACAGGAAGCAATTGTAGTCTCCAAAGTCAGGGGAATCATTGAAGAATTAAAAGTTGAAGAGGGAGACAGAGTTCAGGAAGGACAAACTCTGGCAAAAATTGAAGATGAACAGTACCGCATTGAAGAAAACCGTGCCAAAGCAACTCTTAATCGACTGGAAAATGAATATCAGCGTAACAAAGAGCTATTCGAAAAGAACCTGATCTCCGCAGAAACATTTCAGAATTCCCGGTATGAATATGAGTCACAAAAAGCCACACACGAACTTGCCATTCTGAACCTTGAACACACTACGGTTCAATCCCCTATAAGCGGTGTTATCTCGGAACGATTTGTAAAAAAAGGAAATATGATCGGGTCCGACCAGCAGCTTTACAGAGTTACCGATTTCTCGCCTCTCACTGCTGTACTCCACGTCCCTGAACACGAAATGTCTAAAATACGCAAAAATCAGCGTGTTGAGCTGCGGGCTGACGCTCTTCCCAATCAGCTATTTACAGGCCGCGTTGAAAGAATCAGCCCGGTTGTCAATGAAGAAAACGGCACATTTAAAGTAACCGTCTATGTTGATGAAGATGACAATTTGCTACGCCCTGGTATGTTCAGCAGAGTAAGGATTGTATATGACACACGTCAAAATACACGCATGATTCCGAGAGAATCGGTCATATCCGAAGATCTTAACCAAAGCGTTTATGTAATCAGGGATTCACTGGCCTTCAAAAAACAGATTCGGACCGGGTATACCAATGGTAAAAATATTGAAGTGATTGAAGGACTGGATGACAATGAAATGGTTGTCACGATCGGACATAGCAGCTTGCAGGACAGTTCTAAGGTCAGTGTCATCAATAATAGTCTATAACCAGCCGTATTTATGAAAGTTATTGACTTTTCTATTCGCCGAAAAGTGACCGTTGCAATGTTCACAGTGGGAATTTTGCTTTTTGGAATGGTTTCACTGTCACGTCTGAACGTAAACCTGCTGCCTGATCTCAGCTATCCAACTCTGACCATCCGTACAGATTTTGAAGGTGCAGCGCCGGTTGAGGTTGAAAACCTGATCACCAAGCCTGTGGAAGAAGCCGTTGGCGTCGTAAAAGGTGTCCAGCAAGTACGTTCAATCTCGCGCGCCGGTCAGTCAGATGTTATTCTTGAGTTTGAGTGGGGCACAGAAATGAACATGGCCAATCTGGATGTAATGTCTAAACTGGATGCCATTCAGCTTCCGCTTCAGGCTGATAAACCGGTTACTCTTCGCTTTGACCCCACTCTTGATCCAATTTTGAGATATGCTCTCTATTATGATGAAGCAAATCCCGATGCTGATCAGCAGGAACAGGGACGCATTGATTTTGCCGCACTTGAGAATGATCTCTCAAGCCCTGATGCCATATCCCGGCTGAAAGGACTTCGTGTACTTGCTGATGAACAGTTTAAACGAAACCTCGAATCTTCGCAGGGAGTGGCATCGGTAAAAGTGAGTGGCGGCCTGGAAGAAGAGATACAGGTGAACATCGACCAGCAGCGTCTGTCCTATCTGAACATCCCAATAGAAACTGTCACACAGATACTGGGGGCTGAAAACGTAAACATGTCTGGCGGCCGGCTCGAGGAGGGTGCACAGCAGTATCTGGTGCGGACGCTCAATGAGTTTCAGACGGTAGAACAGATTCAAAATGTTGTTCTGGCACGTCAGGAAGGACGAACTATATATATGAAAGATGTTGCCGAAGTGGTTCAGTCGTACAAGGAACGGGAGGCCATTACCAGGCTGAATGGAGCAGAAGCCGTTGAAATCGCTATCTATAAAGAAGGAGATGCAAATACTGTTGCTGTTGCCGGGCAGGTTCACGAGCGAATGGACCGCATCAGGAGCAATTTACCTGACGGAATGAAGCTGGAGAAGGTATATGATCAATCGATTTTCATATCATCTGCTGTAGATGAGGTGAAAAATGCCGGGATTATAGGTGGTATCCTAGCCGTGATCGTACTATACCTTTTTCTGCGAAATTTTTGGACTACTGTCATCATCTCCGTTTCGATACCTGTGTCGGTCATTGCCACATTTAACCTGATGTATGGTAACAGTATCTCTCTTAATATTATGTCACTTGGCGGAATCGTTCTTGGGATCGGGATGCTGGTTGATAACTCAATTGTTGTCCTGGAAAACATCGCCAGGCATAAAGAGCAGGGAAAAGGATTGGTAGAATCTGCACGGGAAGGAGCAGGTGAAGTTGGCATGGCTGTAATTGCCTCTACCCTAACCACAATTGCCGTCTTTTTTCCCCTTGTCTTTGTGGATGGAATCGCCGGACAGCTGTTTCGTGACCAGGCACTCACCGTTACCTTTTCACTGCTGGCATCACTGGTTGTAGCCATTACGCTGATCCCTATGATGTCTTCTATCGGAGGTGCAAAAAAAGAGCTCCCTCCTCTTGATCTCAATAAACCAAAAACCCGAGCCGGCGGTATGTTACGGTCCGTGCGAATGTTTCTTTTTTATACGATTCCAACGCTCATCAGCCGTGGCTTTCGTTTCACAGCTCGCTGGATCGCTTGGATCTTCAGAACTCTTTTTTCTCCATTTGTGTACTTATTCGACAGATTTTATCGGGCCACAGATACAATCTATAGTTCTATGCTCCGGTGGTCGTTAAATCACAGTTTTGTCGTATTGTCAACCGCCATCCTGATTTTTGCGGGCTCTCTTATCCTGGTACCAAGAATCGGTGTGGAATTAATTCCACAGCTTTCTCAGGGAGAATTCAACGTCGAATTCACTTTACCGCCCGGAACTCCAATTGAACAAACCGATGCTGCTATGCGCTCGGTTCAAAATAATACTAAAAACCTGGAAGGCGTAAGAACCACCTTTGCAGTAGCAGGTACCGGCAACAGAATGACCGCTAACCCTGATGAAGGCGGTGAGAATAGTGGCGAACTAAATGTGTCTCTTGCATCCGGCATATCGTCTTCCGGTGAAGAGACTGTTATCGAAAACATGCGGGCCTCTTTGCAGCAGGTGCCGGGACTTCAGTATAAATTTGGGCGGCCGGAACTATTTACTTTTAAAACGCCGGTAGAGATAGAAATCACCGGATTTGATCTGGCCAACCTGAAAAAGGCCGGTGATACAGTCGTTCGCAAACTTTCAGATAATCCGCGGTTTGCAGATGTGGAAAGCACGATGGAGACCGGCAGCCCAGAGGTTCAGATCCATTTCGACCGTGATAAAGCAGCCGCCCTGGGCCTTCAGGTCCATGAAGTTGCCAATCGGATTGTGAGTAATGTCCGGGGAGATATTGCTACACGATATTCCTGGCGTGATCGTAAAATTGACGTATTGGTCCGCGCTCAACAATCAGACCGGGCCTCTGTCAATGAAATTCAACAGCTTGTTGTAAATCCATCTGATGAGCGGCCTATTCCGCTGAGCGCTATTGCATCAATAGAGGTAACAAATGGGCCCGGAGAAATCCGCCGGGTTGCACAGCAACGGGTCGCAATCGTGTCAGCCAATTTAAATTATGGTGATCTGGGCGAAGCTGCTGATGAAATCCAACAGACTCTTGCTGAGACAACGCTGCCCCCTGGAATCTTCGCTGAGATTGGCGGCCAGAATGAAGAAATGTCGGGATCATTCCGCTCCCTGCTCTTTGCTCTTGCGCTTGCTGTATTCCTGGTGTATCTGGTTATGGCCTCCCAGTTTGAGTCGCTGCTTCATCCATTCATCATCCTCTTCACAATTCCGCTTGCCCTGGTGGGTGCTATTCTGGCTCTCTACATCACCGGAACCACTATTAGTGTCGTCGTTTTTATCGGGCTGATTTTGCTGGCCGGCATCGTGGTAAACAATGCAATTGTGCTGATCGACATGATTAACCAGCTGCGCCACAGAGGAATGGATAAGATTGAAGCAATTAAAGAAGGAGGTAAATCGCGTCTCCGCCCTATTTTGATGACAACACTCACTACCACGCTTGCTCTGCTGCCACTTGCGATCGGGTTTGGCGATGGCGCCGAGCTTCGCGCACCCATGGGCATCACAGTGATTGGCGGTCTGCTGGTTTCAACTCTGCTTACGCTGATTGTGATTCCGGTAATGTACAACCTCATGGATCGTAAGCAGTATGTAACTGTAGATGGAGCGGAATCATGAAAAAGATTGAAGCGGTTCTTGATGGGCATCCCATTTTTTTAGGGGTAACTTGTATTACCAAAGTTTTAGAAATTTGGAGGGATCGTTATGCATATAACTGATTTTTCCATGCGTCGCCCGGTTACAACAATAATGATATTCGTAAGCATGATTGTTGTAGGCCTGATCGCCACCCGACTGGTCCCGCTTGAGTTTATGCCAAATATCACGTTCCCGGGAGCTTTCGTTGAACTGCCATATCCTGATTCTACCCCTGCCGAGGTTAATGAGAATATTGCAAAACCCGTCGAAGAAGTGCTCGCCACCCTGAGCGGAGTGGAACAGATCAATTCCAATTCAGGTGAAAATAATGCCGGAGTCGTTGTTCTGTTTAATCAAGGCACCGATATCGATATTAAGGCAATAGAAATCAAAGAGAAGATTGAGAGTATTAGAAACCAGCTGCCGGATGACTTTGAATACTTCAGGATCAATAAATTTCAGGATGGAGGTGCCCCGACACTTCAGTTACGCATTTCCAGTAACCGCGATCTGTCCGATGCCTATGAATTACTGAATAGAAATCTGAAGCAGCGAGTCGAGCGCATTCCCGGTGTGGGCCAGGTAGATCTCTATGGTGTAGAGAAGAAAGAGATTCGCGTTGAGGTCGACCCGAACCGAATAACCGCGTATAATATCAATCTGAATGAGTTAAGCACGAGGCTCAGGCAGGCTAATTTTTCAATGTCTGCAGGTAAAATTACAGATGCCGGAATGCGCTACATGGTGCGCCCCGTAGCGGGTATGAACGGGATAACTGATATCGAAAACCTGATTATCTCTGATAATAATCTCCGTTTAAGAGATATCGCAAACGTCACTTACACCTCACCGAAGAGGGATTATGCCCGGCACCTGGATCAAAAATACGCCGTAGGGCTGGATATCACTAAAGAAGCTACGGCTAACACCGTTGAAGTAGTGGATATGATCCTTACTGAGATAGATGAGATCAACAAATTGCCTGAGATGCAGGGTATAGAAATTTATGAGATGTTTAACCAGTCGGATGGTATTCTCAGCTCTTTGCGCGAGCTCTTTAATGCCGGGATGATCGGGGCGCTTTTCTCCGTCTTTATGCTCTACGTTTTTTTAAGGCACTTTGGCACCACTATGCTGGTTGCCACGGCTGTCCCATTTTCCCTGATCGTTACTCTTGGGTTTTTCTTTTTCCTTGACATCAGTCTGAACATACTCTCCATGATGGGCCTGATGCTTGCCATCGGGATGCTGGTGGATAATGCCGTTGTTGTTACTGAAAATATTCATCGCTACCAGCGGAAAGGCAATGCTCCCGGAAATGCTGCCGTACTCGGCGCAAAAGAGGTCTCCATCGCTGTAACCGCCGGTACGCTCACATCGATAATCGTTTTCCTGCCGAATGTCGTGAATGAAAGCTTCATTTCACAGCACATGTTCTATGTCGGTATGGCAATTATTATCTCACTTTTAGCCTCCCTTTTAATTTCACTGACTGTGATTCCACTGTTGGCTTCTAAAATTAAACCCCCAAAAGAATCACCAAAAAGAACTTCCATTGATAAACTCTCGGACCAGTATGCAAAGTTTTTGCGTTGGTTTCTCGCCCGCCGAAAAACGTCGGTACTTTTCATCATGATTCTTTTCATTAGTGGCGGCATCCCCCTCTCTTTCATGAATGTGGATATGTTCCAGCGCGTAGAGGAACGCCGTCTGAGTCTTCAGTACAATCTAAACACTTCATATACCCTCGAAACGGTTAAACAGGCTGTAGACCGTACTGAGCAGTATCTATACGATAACCAGGAGACATTTGAGATTGAGTCTGTATACACATACTACACGCCTGATTACGCTCAGTCAACAATCAACCTTGTGGACGACGAGAGAGCCGAAAAATCAGTAGAATTATTGAAAGAAGAGATTGAGCAAGATTTACCTGAAACTGCAATCGGGCAGCCTGCTTTTGAATACATCAGCCAAAACGGTTCTGAGCAGGTACGTGTATTTGTTCAGGGTGAGGCGATGCAGGTACTCGAAGAACTCGCCGATGAGGTAGCGTGGCAGCTGGGGCAAATAGATGGACTTGCTGACGTGAGATCTGAAGCAGAAACGGGAAATAAGGAAGTGCAGCTGACGGTGGATCATGACCGGGCACGTTCTCTTGGATTAACATCATCAGACGTTGCAACGATGGTTTCTGGCGCTATGCGCGGACAAACGATTCAGCGAATTCGCGGAAATGAGGGAGAGGTTGACGTGGTTCTTGCATTTCGGGATGTAAATCGGCAAACGATAGACGACCTTAGAAATCTGCCCGTATCTTTCGGAAGTAATCAAACGGTGAAACTTTCGTCTGTTGCCAGTTTCAATCAGCAATCGGGCCCGGGCCGTATTTTCCGTGAAAACCGAAGAACCTCACTGGGTATCGCAATTAACCTGGATGATATCACTACTGACGAAGCACGTGAGGAAATATCAAAAGTAATGGATAAAATTGCATATCCCACCGGCTATTCCTGGAGCTACGGCCGAAGTTTTGGTAATGATATGGATGCGATGAATACTATGCTGTTTAACATAAGCATTGCCTTTTTCCTTATTTACCTCATCATGGCATCACTGTTTGAGTCTCTTCTGTATCCCACAAGTGTCTTATCCTGTATCTTTTTTGGCGTCATAGGTATTTTCTGGTTCTTTTTTATAACAGGCACTACGTTCGACCTGATGGCCTTTATTGGTATCCTGATCCTGATGGGTATTGTGGTCAACAATGGAATTGTGTTGGTCGACCATATCAATCACCTGAGAAATGAGGGGCTTTCCCGAAGAGATGCGGTTATCCAGGGCGGACGAGACCGCATGCGGCCTATCCTGATGACAGCAGGGACCACAGTACTTGGCCTTATACCACTCTGCATTGGAAGTACTCAAATTGGCGGAGAAGGGCCACCCTACTTCCCAATGGCAAGGGCAATTGTAGGTGGCCTCACCTTTTCAACGATCATCACACTGATTGTTCTTCCATCGATATACGTAATACTTGATGACGTCAGAATCTGGGGTTCACGTATTCTCAGGGCATCTGCGTAAAATTGATCTGTTGGCAATCGGATTTTTTGAGCGAATCGAAGGATCTTTCTGTTTTTCTTGGGAGTTTTTTTAAAAGCCTTTGTTCAAGATGCGTCCCATAAAAGAGAGGTAACTGCTCACCACCCCGGAAATACACATCGGGATCCGTTCGAAATGACAAGGTATTTTAGTCATATAGGGCGGCGTAGAAATCTCTGCCCCTTGCATCCACCCGCTACTCCTGAATTTCCTGTTCGAGGATTAGAATCAAACTTCTATATTGGCAGCATAGAGCACGCGTCAATGATTTAAATCTAAATTAGAAAACCGGTCTGACCATGAGTTCAATAGATGATGTCATAGCAAAAATGGATACTATCGCTGACCAGTGCAAAGAAGAGAATCTGCCTCCGGTTACTTTGCCGTGCTCTACAGGTTCGTGACGATTCGCATCAAGCATGTTATAGAGGCTGATGAGTTTGATGATGGAGAACAGATGGAGTAGCTTAACACAATTTTTGTACAGCGATTTTTTGATTCTATGATTAAATTTGCCCGTAAGCGCGATGAAAAAATAGCTGATCTTGCATGGCAACTCACTGATACCGAATCAATTCTCCCATTTATTATCAAGATCATCCGTTTTGGTGAATTCAGATCAATCCA
>CAZVEP010000120.1:0-8426 GCA_964625635.1 uncultured Rhodohalobacter sp. | reverse complement strand
ATGAACTGTGCTTATTATCAAGCAGCAAGAGCTTTTTTCTCATCAAATGGTTGTTGTGATTTACCGACAGCTAATGCCTGGCGAAGTAACTTATGAGCTATCGCCACTTTTATTACTTTTTCTGGTCCCGAATACTTTCGGGATCGTTTGATGCTCCGGAGTGCCTGCGGCGAAGAATCTGCAAAACAAGTCATTTCATGCTATTAAAAAGATATCAATATCTGCTCATACCAACTCATACACTCAACTGAATTGTAGAGTTTGCAATGAAAGTTGGTTTTAATTGATTTTTCCAATTACCCACAAGGTTTCCTGCAGATCCATATTTAATTGCTTTTACCTAAAATCTGAACGGTTAAAATATAGAACTCAATAACCAACAGGAAAAGCATTATTATCTGCATTTCTGAATACTGACGGGATTTTTTAAATAGAAAAAGCCCGGCATGGTTTCCATGCCGGGCTTTTAAATTTCAGAGGTTAAAAAGCTAGATCAATATTAGTTATTTGTAGCTTTTTTACCCATTGTAACCGGAGATTCTAACTCACGTGGCTGAACAGGCAGCAGATAGTTACTTTCCTCATCAGCTATTTTAGAATTAGCCATATCAGATGAAACAGTTGCCGATGCGCCAAAGGCAACATCAGCTAAATTTCTCCAGCTGTTTGCACCTGAAGCAGAACCGGTCTGACCTGCAAAACTTGGTCCGCCAAACGTGTAGTTTTCCAAGCCCAGGAGCTCAAGCTCACTACCGGGAACCGGGAACATTGTTGCTGTTCCTTCCTGTAGCATATCATGACGTCTCATCAGGAACCATTGAATGCCAACGCCTCCGAGCATATCCAGTTCAACTGAATATTCACGAAGTAGTGCAAACTGAAATTCAGCAACGCTTTCCGTGCCGTCCATTGTATGGCCGCCAGACAGACTGTTCTGTGCAATATAGCCAATACGAACAGCTGGAAGCTGAAATCCGTCAAGATCTGTAAGACCTGTACCTGCAGGTGAATCATTAAGCACTTGTGCAGCAGCCGTTGTTCCGCCATTACCACCACCCATCACAAGAGCTTCAGCTCTGAGATACGCCACTTCTGAAGCTGTCATAAAGATGATATTGTTTTCTGCAGGCCACCAGTCATTATTCGCAAACATTCTTGCACTGAAGTAATTAGTAAAGAGGTTTGCATTACGGGTTGGATTCAGAAATCCAGGGTTAGTCGTGTACTTAAAGTAATCGATCCTTGGATCGTCTGTTTCGGCAGCTGGAAACGACACCTCATTTGCACTTGCATTTGCAGCAGGGTACTCCGTAGGGTAGGACGTATCGAGCACATGCGCGATTTTCACGTCCGTAGGGTTGTAGCCCGCGCCGGTTTCGAAATTACCCGTTACAACAAAGTTTAACCAATCGGTGAAGTAGTTTGCATATTCACCAGAAGAACCAATATTTGAAGCACTGAACGTATTCAGGCTTGATTGTGAATTGGGTCCGCCAAGTCCTGCATTGGCATAGGTCAGGATGCGGTCCCAATCCAGGCTTGAAGCTTCACTCAGTGTGCGGGCTTCACCTGCTGCTATTCTGGCAGCCAGTGAATTTGCCACATCAAGAAACTCTCCCTGATTCCAGCTATCTGCTGGATTTGGCATTGAATTCAATACAAAATTCGGCGATCCGCTTGCCAAACTAATAGCTTGATCCAAATCGCTGAGTGCTCCGTCGATCAAAGCAGTATAAGGCTGAAATTCAGCTTCATCTGTCGTTGCATCGAAATTCTCATCCAGGAAGTAGGACTGATCGTAAATCATGCCCAGATATCCTCTGGAAATACCCCGGAGAAAATACGCCTGGGCTCGTATTTCATCTGACAAATTCTCATTTGAAATAAACAAGTTTGCCGTTGCGATTGCTGAGTTAAACCCACCGAAGTAGGTTGAAATCGCCGTACTTGCAGAGTATGCAGTTGTATTATCCAATCTCAGCCGAGGCTCTTCAGAAAAATCCCAGTACCTGTTAAAGGCATTTGTTCCCGTTGATTGATCAGCAAGGTTATGGATATGTACTCCCCAGCTTGTTACCATCGCTGTAGTAGCATCATAAAACCCACCGGCCAGAAGTTTGACCTGGTTTGCTTCATCAGCTTCTACGGCCTCCGTAGTCGGGTCATTTACGTTATCTACCGATAGATCAGCACAGCTCGACAGTGCGAGTGCCACTGATATCATCAGTACTAATAAATACTTGAAGTTTGAGTTGTTCATAATAGAATATAATTAATTTGTTTAGAATCTTACTTGTACAGACGCACTGTAGGTTCTGAAGTTTGGATACGCAAATTCATCCAACCTAAAGTTGGTAGAGTTTGTACGAAGCGCCACTTCAGGATCATAACCTGTGTATTCAGTGAATGTGAGCAAGTTTCGCCCTATTACAGACACTTTCACATCACGCAGATAATCGCCAAGTGCACCAAGCGTCTGATTTGTGAGTGTGTACGATAGCGACACTTCACGCAGCTTCAGGAATGATGCATCTTCCACAAACCAGCTCACAGCTTCTGACCCGTTATAAAGCCCGTCAATAGCGAGCAGGTATTGTGGATCATATCCATCCACAGTCAGATCTTCGAGATCCTGGTGTGTATTTCTGTTGTAAAGCAGCTGACGTGTATAGTTGTACACTTCGCCACCTTGTGACCAATCCCAAACCATGAACAGTCCAAGATTCTTGTAGTTGTAGTTTCCTGAGATACCCAATTGGAAATCAGGCTGTGTAGACCCTATGTTTACAACTTCAGGATCGCCACTCTCATTAACCAGATACATTGGACGCTCTGCCGAGGTACCCTGATCTTGAGTAAGAACAACATGTCCAAGACTGTTAACGCTAAAGTCGCCAGGTGAGTACCCGCCGGGAATGTTTACTACAACACCATCTACTACCGTAAGATCACTTACAGAACCGATGAATTTGTTTCCGTACATAGCACCGTAAGGAACACCTTCTTCGAATCTAAACAGGTCAATAGCTCCGCCGGCTGCCCGGGTAAATGGAGCAACGCCGCCAAGATCAGTAACTGTTTGTTCTGTTGTAGAGAACGACAGATTAAATCCGGCCTGTACGTCGCGAGTATTAATCACGTTTCCTGAGAGTCCAAGTTCAAAGGTTTTGTTCTCGATCTCACCAACATTTTGCCACTGAGCAGAGAACGGTGATGTTCCCGACAATGGTGCAAGCAGATAATCGTTGGTTACGTTTGCAAGCGCATAGTTGGCAACAAAGTTATACTTGCCAAGAAATGCTACATCAACACCCAATTCCAGCTCTCCAACTGTAGAAGGCTTGATCTCAGTGTTACCTAAGATGTTAGGTAGCAATACAGTACTTCCTGCCGTGTATGTTTCATATTGAGCTTGAAATGGTGGTCTGTTCCCAGATGTACCATAAGAAACTCTTACTTTCAACTCATCAATGTTATCGATTTCAAAATCTTCTGAAATACGGTATGCGAGAGACCCGCGATAGTAAACATTGTATCGCTCATCTTCTCCAAACAGAGAAGAACCGTCATTTCGGATCATACCGCCGATAATGATTTTGTCCTGGTAGTCGAATGTACCGTCCAGAATCAGGTTCTCTACCCTTTCTTCCTGGATAAAATTTGAAATACTGAATGTAGATGCATCAAGCGCTCCAAAGCTCTGAATTCCACTAACTGAGTAGTTAAATCCTGAAAAGCCATAAGATTCGAACTCACGATCTTCATACAGATACTTACCAATCAGGTTAATATTGAAATCGTCAAGCTGGAAATTACTAGCAGCCCAGAGTTCAGTAATAGCTGTGGTCTGGTTTATGGTTGTGCGTCCTTCGAAACCATTATTGAAAGCTGTACTCGGAGTTGGTGTTTGATATCCAACAGGAGTTGAGACTGTATTCAGCTGATAGCGCTTATCGATTGATTGACGGCCATTCAGTGATAGCCAGTCAGCTACCTCATAAGAAGCATTAATACCGACGATATAGCGCTCACGGTTAATATCATCCTGGAAGTTCTCTGCCACGTAAAGTGGATTCTGTTCGTTACTTCCTAAGCTGTAACCTGTTGGATTATTAGTGAATGTTCCGTCAGGATTACGCTCCGTAAAGTCGATAGCTGGTGGAGCAGAAAGCGCAGAATAGAAAAAGTTTGATCCCTGCCCTTGCTCGTTAATGTCAGGATATTCTGTATTGACATATGAACCGCTAAATGCAAGTTTGAACTTATCTTCGTAAAGATAATCAGCATTTAAACGTACAGATTGTCGTGAATAATCATCCAGATTCTCAACTACACCACTTTGCGACAAGTCTTCGAAAGAAACAAAGTAATTAAAGCTGCCTGAAGAATTGGCAACATTTATATAGTTGGTGTTGTACGGCTGCCCCGTGAAGATTGCTTCTGTATTGTCGTAAGTTACAGGGTATGGGTTGTCGAAGACTCTGTCTGCATCAAATGTACCAAATCCTGGCCATGAATCTACAAAACGGCCATCGGCTGTCAGCGTCGCATCATTAATCCATGGGTGCTTGTCAGTCGTTGGAAATTTATCGGCAATTTCAGAAAAGCCATATTCTGAACGAACCGTTACCTGTGGCCGGTCAATACTTTTGCTGGCCCGTTTGGTAATAATCTGAATTACACCATTACCTGCGAGTGATCCGTACAATGACGAACCGGCAGCTCCTTTAACAACCTCAATGCTTTCAACATCCTGCATGTTGATGTCTGACAGGCTACCATCTGTGATAACTCCATCTATAATAATGAGGGGACTTTGATCTCCATTAATGGATGTAGATCCGCGAAGTCGAATTGAAGCAGCAGCTGATGGATCACCAGACGCCTTTACAATTGTAACACCGGGAATTTTAGCCTGAAGTGCAGATCCCAGGTTAGTGGCGGGAACTTCTTCAAGATTGGAACCATCGATTTTTGAAACGGAAAATCCGAGTTTAGTAGTTTGAGTTCCTGATCCTACACCAGTAACCACAACCTCTTCTAGTCCAAGGATATCCTGCTCAAGAGAAATGTCCTGAACAACGGTTGAATTTCCAACCTGGATTTCTTGTGTATACCTTGTGTATCCAATATAGGTGACTGTAAGAGTATGAGTTCCTGAAGGGACATCAGCTATAAAGTAATCGCCGTCCAAGTCGGTGGCTGCTCCTCGCTGTATTTCACTAAGTACCACACTTACTCCTGGTAGTGGCTCACCGGTTCTTGCATCTGTTACAGTTCCGGACACGCTACCCTGAGAGTAGGCGAGCTGGAATGTACACAGCAACATAGTTATTACGGTCAGTAACTTTTTAAACATACGTAACCTCAATTATTGTTAAAGATTTATCATATTTGATTACAAAACTACAGACTTCTGCCTGTAACATCCCGAAATTAACATAATATTTATGTCAAATAAAATAGATTTGAAACCTTTGCATTTAAATCCACGTTATAAGACAGTTTTTTAATTGCACTTTTAAGCCACTTAAATAAGTAAGGCTAACAAGTCATCAAAAAACAATTACTTACAATGTTTTTTTTATCGTAAATATTTAAGGAAGCCTCTTAAAAATTTATCCATTTTCTTTCTTGATAACGCTTCCATTTAATATTTCGGGAATTTTTTTTTAAAAAATTTGCCCGATTTTGATCGTTTCACCCCTTGTTTACAATCGTTTACAACCAATAACACAATAAACACCCACCTGTCTCATCTCTTATTCCAAATATGTACGATCAGACATACTTCGATCGTCACAACCGAGAAAAATCAAAGATTAAAAAACTATATATCGCCAAGAACTTCTCTTGGTATACCGGCCGGGAGCCGGGTCAAAACTTCGTAGTTCAGATTGTTGCTCATCTCTCCAAATGAGGCGACCGTAATTTCCTGGCCGTTTTGTTTTCCTATAATAACGACTTCGTCTCCTTTTTTGGCCTCTGGCATATCCGTTATTTCTACTGTAAGCATATTCATATTAACCAACCCAACAACACGTGCCCTAGCACCGTTGATAAGAACATAGCCCGCATTTGTCAAGTTGCGGCCAAACCCATGCGAGTAGCCAATAGGTATCGTGGCAATCCTCATTTTGTGGCTCGTCATAAATACATTGCCATAGCCGATGAACTCACCTTCCCCCACCCATTTTGTACTCATGATCTCGCTCTTCCAGTTTAAAACGCGAATTAAAGGATCTTTTGTAAATGAATTATCCTGTTTCAGGATATGCATATATGTTTCACGGCTCGGCCAGAACCCATACTGTGCAATACCGATCCTAACCATATCATAATGCATACCGGGATAAGTTAGAAATGCAGCGGAGCTTGCCGCATGAAGCGAAGGCAATTTTGGAAAGATAGTTTTTGCCAGCTCAACCGCTTCTTTAAACAATTGATCCTGGTTTTGTACACGATAATAGTTAGCTACACTTTCAGCGCCGGCATAGTGCGTACAGATTCCCCGTAAATCCAGATGCTCCTTCTGTGATTTCACACGTTCAAATACTTCTTTCCACTGCTCTTTTTCGAATCCGGTCCGATTCATCCCTGTTTCAATCTGCAGATGTATGCATGCTTTTCTCCCAATTTCTTTGGCAGCCTCAATAGCTGACTCCAGCCTGTCTTTTTCAAACAGGTAAAACTCAATGCCATGCTCAATAGCCCATCGGATCTCGTCATTGCGAATCATTCCCATAATCATAATATCTGTGGAGCTTTTCGTTCTGAACTTATGCGCTCCCTCGGCTTCATAAGCGCTAAACACTGAAAAGTGATCGATACCACAATCTTCTGCAATTGGCAGGTAATTTGAAATCCCGTGTCCGTAAGCATTTCCTTTTATAACAGATGATATTCTTAATCCGTCGCCTGCTTTAGACCTCAGAAATTTGAGGTTATTTATAAGTGCAGTTTTATCTAACTCTATGTAGGAGGGGCGCAAAAATTGTCTACCCATTATTCAATTCCTTTATGTATTCGCAAAATATAGTTGTTCCAACCGAGATCAGGTCGTCATCGAAATCATAGTTTTCCGAATGAAGTGCAGGAAAATCTTCACCAGAACCAAGTCCAAAAAGCGTAATTGGGCATTTGGCTCTGAATTCGCCAAAATCTTCACTCCATGCGAATGGTTCACTCAGGAATTGTATATCCACGCCAAGCCTATCAGCGATGGATGATAATAATTTCACTCCCTTTGCATCATTAACTACGGCTGAAAATGGCTCGCGTTCTTCAGTGGAGACATTACCCTCAAATGCTTCATCTACTGCAGACAACTCGTTCTTTACATCCTCAATCATTTCGATAATCCCGTTGTCAGTTTCGGCGCGAACGGTTACACCCATTTCGCAGTGCCCGGGATTGATGCCAAACGCCGGTTCTCCCAGCTTAATATATGTGACCGTTAAGACCCTGAATTTTTCATGTAATTGTGCTTTTTTCTTTACCGCTTCCAGTTTTTGAACGAACTCTGACAAAGCCAACGCCGGATTTATACCTTCTCCGGGATATGCCGCATGAGAGCTTTGACCAATAAATTCAATTTTCAATCCAACAGATGCAGATGCAAATGTACCTTCTTTAATAAATACCGAGTTTTTTTTATATCCAGGAAGGTTGTGTAGTGCTATAGCCCGGTCGACAGGTATTGAGCTGAATTTCTCGTCAGATAACATGGCCCCTGCTCCAAGACCTGTCTCCTCTGCCGGCTGGAAAAGCAAGATTATCCGGCCGTACTTCGGCCTGTTGTTTTTAAGCCATTTTGCAACACCAAGTACCATTGCCATATGCCCATCATGTCCACACGCATGCATAACCCCGCTGTTTTCAGAAGCATATGAAAGACTGGACGCCTCGTGTATTGCCAGTGCATCAAGTTCAGCACGGATCAGGATCGTGGGGCCTTTCCCGGGAGATTCACCGTTAAAAATCCCCATCAACCCTGCACCGCCAATTCCAGATATAATTTCATCTGCATCAAACCGGTCCAGATACCCTTTTACGAACGAGGCGGTTTCTGATTCAGATCCTGATAGTTCAGGATATTTGTGTAGTGTCTGACGTATTTTTTGAATTTCTTTTATCTGGATGTCGCTAAGCATTCGGCCTGGTGAGCTTAAATATTAACTAATGGTACCCTGTTTTATATTTTTTTGAATGTACTAAAAAAGGCAAAGCATCACAGACATTCTTTATATTCTCTTTTCCCGTCACAGAACGTGTCCCCCAAAACTGTTTAGGCTACTGTTCTCTCGAACCATGGCAGAAACGAACCAACTAAGCATCGACTTTATCCTGCCCGCGGAAGGCAGTTTCCCATGAAGGTGATACTGAGAAAACTGATGATCAAATCCATCAGCCAGTAATTTTTGCCA
>CAZVEP010000119.1:0-8458 GCA_964625635.1 uncultured Rhodohalobacter sp. | reverse complement strand
CCATCGTTATAAAGGCAGGAGATGCCGGATCGGGGTCCGGCATGACGGTATTGAGCATGAAATATCTTAACCAACGCCCTTTTAAACGCCTCAATTAACATATTATCAATCGAACTCAGGCTACAAAGACTCTTGGTTCAGGGATCAAATGTTGACGCCCGCTTTTATCTAGGAGGACAGTCAACAGCGTGTACGAAAGTTGGGCTATACTTCTTTCCTTCGGGATGAAGGCAAATACACCAGTCTATCTTTCTCTTTTAAAAACCTCCTGATGTCCTTCCTCTACGGTCTTGAAGACTTGAAATGCGTTACAAAATCAAATACCACCACTCTAGTAAAATAGATGGCAATAGCTCACCCTGTCATAAATCAAATCGCTTATTCAAGATGACCCGGTTGATCTCTACGGGTGACATTTTAAATACCCAATCCGAACGTTCAACCAGCGATTATGTAAATAATATATTTTTGTGCGGGATTCTGACATGCCTGAGCCATTCGTATACAAGAATGAGGACTCCTCTTTTGTAAGCCTGAATAAATTAAATGAATCCCCAGAATAATGTTTTTCCTAATCCTGCAAAATTCAATTACAACCCTCATCAATCAACTACGACCATCGTGAAGAAATTAATCTTCAGTATTCCCATCACGATTTAATGGCAGCCTCTGCATTCGCACAGGAAACACAAAGATTTAAAACGATTACCATCGATTCAGAGGTCTTGAATCAAGAACGAAACCTGAAAGTGTCCTTGCGTCAGAATTTCTCTGAAGAAAAAAACATCCGGCTATTTATAGCATCGATATTCGATTCTGGAATTAATGACGTAGCGATTTTTTTTGGCCTGTCAGTATAAAATGAGCAGGTTCCAACTCATAACCCTGCAAGTAGGTTTTACGTTTTTTCCGTTGAGCAGGTTGATAACCCAAAAGGTGCATATAGCGGACAAAAACTGATAAAACTGGTAAGCAGGAAAACAGCAGCTAGTACCATAAGTACAATACCAATTGTTCCTGTTATGACATTTGTAAAATAGAGTATCGCAAAAACGGCGGCGAGAATAGTTCTTATGAATCTGTCGGCTGTACCCATGTTCTTAGTCATTGTTCTGTTTGTTTTAAGTTTATTGTTTCTGAGTAAAAAGAAGCGCATTGTGTGAACAAATAATAGCGCCTCACAAAGCAATTCCCTTCTTTATTCTCTACCAACTTAAATACCTTAACAGTATGATTCAGTGACCTTAGTCACTATTATAATATTTTTATACCGCTTGATTGCTGTTGAACTTTCCCTTCATTTTCCAGCTTCTTTATAACTCTGCTCACTACCTCTCTTGCCGTACCTAAATCATTTGCAATCTCCCGGTGCGACATTTTTATAGGATTTTTATTTAGCAGTTCAGTCTTTTCCCTGAGATAATCATACAGTCGCTTGTCCATTTTGTTAAACATAACCTGCTGTATTGTATCAAGCAGTTCGCTGTATCGCAGGCTGTATTGCTGGAAAAAGAGGGAATTCAGATCGGGATATTGATTTATCCAGCCTGTTATTTTTTCAATTGGAAGCAAGAGGACTGTAGTATCCTCTTCAGTTTGAGCGTACACATTACTCGGCTTATTTTTTAAGCCTGCCGCAAAAGACATAATGCAGCTTTCATTTGGTTTTATATAGTACAAGAGCAAGTCTCTCTCCTCATACTGTTTGAACACTTTGATCAGACCATCCAGCACAATGGGAACAACTGAAACAAATTGCCCCTCACGTAAGATTTCAGTGCCTTTGGGAATATCTTTTTGCATAGCACTATCTGTAATTTCAGAAATCAGTTCGGGTTGAATATGAGGGAATACCTGTAAAAGCTGCTTTTTTTTAATCATAAATTTTGATCAGTGTTTTTTCCATAAAAGAGTTTTCATTAGCAGGTTTCTTCAACCAAAAAAGCAATTCATAAAACACAATTATTCTTTGATAAATCACTTTATTTTTATGAATATACAGTTAGTAATAATTATTTTTTTAAAACCAAATATCTGCTCTTAATCTTACAAGGATATCCACATTTTGATAGCAAAAACGGTTGCTGAGTTTAGCTATTAAGATGCGAGTCCAACAGGATGAGGACAATAAATTAAATAAATTCTTATGAAAAAGTATCCTTTCTTACTCACAATATTGGTAACGACCTTACTATTCATTTCTTTTTCATTCCAAGGTTGTGGAAGCAGTGAAGAAAATTTAAAGGCGGATGAAGAACAGGAGATGGACCCTTATCTTCAACAATTTCAGGAGCGATTGACCCCATTTGAACAGAAGCACGGCATAGGGCCGATAACTGAAAGGATTGAGATTGATGATGAAATAAACGAAGAGATGGTGATGCGCGGACGTGAGATCTATACGATGAAATGCGAGGTTTGCCACTCATTGAATGAAGAATCAGTTGGCCCGTCACTGGGAAATGCTGTTGAACAGAGAAGCCCCGAGTTTATTATGAATTTTATGCTTAACCCGGGAGAAAATGTGTTAAATCACCCCGTTGGACTGGATTTGCTCGCGGAACATAATGTTCAGATGCCATACAGAGATGTCACCCGGGATGAGGCAAGGGACGTTTATGAATTCCTGCGTGACTATTATGGATCCGAGTGATAGTGATACACGGCTCGGTACTGCACCTGAAGCCGATGCTATTGCCAGATATCTTAACTTCGATATCGATAAATCTGTGTAGCCGATATTGGCTTCCGGGGCATCGCGACTTTTACCCTTTTTGAAAGCCTCGCATAGTCTGTGAGGCTTTTTTATTTGAGTGATTTTTTCCCTCATTCATCGATTTAAAAATACGTTTCATTCATCCTACGTTAACCTGGGGAAATTGAAACACTTGCTTTTAAATCTATCTAAAATACTCAAAAGAGTATTTTCATCTTCAGGTTCAAAGGTTCATTCCTTATGGATACCCGGTTGGCTTTCCAATAATAAAAGAAATATTACTCTTTCAGGATTCAACCAACTGAGTTTCAAACAGAATTGTAAGTCGGAGTCGTTGCTCTTCAACCGTCTCTTTCAACGACGCAAGATTTTCATCAGGATAAGGATCTTTTGCTGATATTTCCAGACAGAGATCCATCCCCTTATCAAGGTTTTTCCTCATCTTTCCAAGCTTTCTCCATTGCTGTTTATCTTCCGGAGTTATTTGCCCCGCAAGCTCACTGATATAATCCACATACATCACCAACTCTTTGGCAAACATATGAGGTCGTTCTTTGGGAACAATCGACTCTCCACGGCCATAGATATGGTCAACCATCTCATCCAGGGAATATTCCCGGCTAAACCATGCGATATTTGGGCCCGGACAGATTGCCTGACGACCGTAGGTGGGCTTCATAATCCCAAGCCGAATTAGTGCCCCTGTTCCAAGATTTGTACAGAGACAGGTCTTTTCCATCACTTTGCTTTTTTGTTTCTCTTTCTCCTTATCAGAAAGATCACTCTCGTGAAGAGAGCTGATTTTCAGAATCTGGTATTCAGCCGATGCTGTACAAATAGGATTCTCAGTAAACTCGGTATTGGAGAGTAAAAATCCTTTTGGACATTTTGAGCCCGGCTTTCCTTTCGCTACAAGTTCTTTGGTGTGATTTTCGGAGCCTGACCCCCGAATATTGTTAAACGGAACTCCGAGTGGAGAAACGTTACTCAGATACAACTCCTTTTCGCCGGCATTGGCCAATAGTGTTGATGTATAATCATCAACGCATGTTGCTTCGGGTACAAGCAAAAAAGGACTCCCCCACCCGGTTCCATCCATACCAAAATCTTCCAGCAGACGCCGCATTTCGCCATTTGTACCAATACCGCCCTGTACCGTTATTTTTGGTTTGATGTCTTCTTCAGACACTTCCGGATAGTCCCAGCCCATTGTTTCATAAAAGTTTTGAATCATAGGCTGAAATGTATCAACGAGTTGATCACGTTTATCCCGGAATTCCTGCAGCAGCACTGGCATCAGGTGTCCATCAGATGCGAACGCATGTCCCCCACAGTTTAGGCCGGATTCAATACGAAATTCAGCAACTTCAATGCCTTTTTTCGCAAGAAACTTACCCTGGATCAGGGCCGATCGAAAATCACTTACTTTCAGAATAATTTTCTTTTTAATCTGCCCGGTAGCATCACGGTAAAAGTCTTTGAATTCAGACAGATAACTGTACAATCGGGGATTGAACCCAGCAGATAGTACAAGACCCGAAGATGACAGTTTACTATTGGCATATCCGCGAAGTGCCGAACTGGCATCACTAAATTCAGAGCTCATTGGTTGGCCATCTTTATCCGTCCCCAGTGCATCTACCTTAGCCATGATGTTTACATCAATCGATCCCGGCTTCATTTGCTCGGTCAGATCAAGGCTCAGGCGTGCTTTCATCTCTGAATCTACACCTGCAAGTGAATCAATAAACTGATAAGATTTTTTCAGTGGGTTAGAATTCGGAAGCAGGTTGAAGTAACGATCTTTCTCCGTCCCCTCCAGTAAATTCAAACTTTTAAGATTTTCAAATTTTTGACTAACAATGTCACTCATCATATCTAGATGTGCAGTAATCCGTTTAGCACGTCCGTCGTGTGCTGAGCGGGGAATGTTCGTATAAGGCAGATTAAATTCAGTGCAATAGTGCTTCCGGATTTTTTCACAAAGCAGGTCATCAACAACCGAAATAACGGAGTTAATGCCGAGGTGGGCTACGCGGATAGGACTATCGATAGAATGGCCTGTGCCCATTACAGGTATGTGGAACTGATGCTGGTTTTGTAACATAGAGGAGGATTGTAGTCTTTGGTGATTTATAACAACCATCAAAGTACGGATGATTTATTATAAAAGACAATCTACTCTTTAATCTTTTATTACTTCGAATTTAGGATCTTTTATTTATCTGACGGCAATTAAAATAGGCTCCGGTACTTTCACCAGCGATCGCAAATTGTTTCTTATCTATTCCGAGTTCATTTGCATGATTCCATATCCATTCTATAGCATCATAAACATCATTGTGAGCAGCTGGATATTTATGTTCTGGAGCTAATCGATAATTTATAGCTATTACGTGAACCTTGCTTTGCTTTACAAATACCCGGAGAATGCATAATGACTATCAAGACTCCCTGCAACCCGGCAAGCTGCATGAACATATATTAAAGTAGGATTTAAATGAGGATGAGGATGAGGATGTTCCTTCAGGCTATCAACCGGAATAAGGAAGCGGCAACGCTCAGGCTTTAATCGAGTACGCGGCAGGAAATACAACAGAACTTTTTTCAGCACCCGCTCATACTGTCTCTTAACATTTCAAAATTGGAAATTGAAAGGGCAATAACCGTAGAGCCCGAGAGCAGATGCTTGCGTTAAATAAGCTGGGTTTTCTGATAGAGCTAAAAAATGATGAACAGGTCTCGCGATGCTTAGGGAGTTGTGAACAGTTTATTGGATGCAGGTGGTCGGTCGTTGAATGTTAATGCCTTTAAACTTTCGTGATATTATAACACTAAATATCACAAATAATCGGTAAGTTGAATTTTGCCATAGATTACAAGTCGTGTCATCTTTTTACTTTTCCATCTTTTAAGAAGCTTTTCCACATCCGATACTTCTGCCACACTTTCAGCATAGATGATCTTAATTTGCGGAGAATTGGGTAGCTGTGCATTTGCATGAATTGAGAGGCTTTAAACAAACCCTAAAATTGCCACCATTATTAAACGTCTCTTTTTCATTTGGATAGTATTTAAAATTCTGGACTTTAACATTACGTTTTTATCTGATTGATATCCCTAAAAATAGTTTATTCATACTATCACAGATATACATCACTCAAGTATCGATGCTTTGAAATAAAAAAGCTTTATTTTAGCAAAGCAATTTTATTCATATTAACTACTGTAGGGCAAAAGGAGTTTAATTAAAGCTACATGCTATGCTAGTCGAGCACATCATTATACTTGCGTTAAGCGGATTCGGAGTGTTTCATGGATTATCATTAGGCATATATCTGATCTATACCGAGGCCCGTAAAAGATCCGCTAATTTCACGCTGGGAATATTATTGGTGTTGATGGGAATTCGGATATCTAAATCCATTTTTCTCTATTTCATGGCTGACCTTGATTATGTGTTCATCACCCTTGGTCTTTCACTGGTACTTAGCTTCGGCCCTCTCTTTTATTTCTATGTACGCCAGTATATTGATGAAAACTTTTCGTTCAGCAGATATCATATACTCCATGCCATACCATTTCTGCTGTTTTTCGGATTGAATAGCTTCAACTTATTGTCGAGAGAGTTTTATCTGGCTTTCGGTATCTACTTCATCTACCTGCATTTTCTGGCCTATATAATATTCGCCTTTTTCTACCAAAAGCGTTGGTATGTTTCTTCCACTGAATCCCCTGAGCCGGTTCGTAAATCTTGGCTTCTGCTTATTCACGTTGGAATCATCGTTATATGGATTTCCTACTTTATGTTTTTGTTGGATGAACTGGTTCCCTATATCATGGGGCCGGTCACGTATTCCCTGGTCATATACCCCCTGAGTATCTGGGCTTTTATAAAAAAGCCGCTGAACCGGCCCGAACAGAAATATCAGTCATCTTCACTGGATGAGAATAATACCAGACAGCTAACCAGTAAACTAACATCGTGTATGGAAAACGAGCATCCCTACCTCAATGCTGATCTGAAACTTCCCGAACTGGCGGATATGCTTAAGGTTACACCTCATATGTTATCTCAGGTAGTTAATCAGGAATTTGGCATAAACTTTCAGCAATATCTCAATTCCTACAGAGTTCGTCACGCTATGGAAAAACTATCCGCAGAAAAATTCAGCCATTTGACCATTTCATCTATTGCACTGGACAGTGGCTTTAACAGTTTATCTGCATTTAATGCTGCTTTCAAAAAAGAAGCCGGCCTTACTCCGTCACAATACCGTAAAAGTGCACTTAGTTAGAAAAGCCCTGATTACATTATAATGTATACTGACTGAATTATAATTCATTCAGAAGAAAGGTATTTCCATCCGTTTAGTGAACCATAACTGCTGCAACAAGCAGCCAACTATTAATTCACTAGACAACAATTATGAAATATCTATTTTCACTCCTTGTTCTATTTACTTCACTCCTGACTACTAGCTTTAAAGTATATGCTCAGGACCGCATCCTGATCGTGGTAACCAATAATAAAGAAGTACAGGCAACCATAGCGGGAAAAGACACGACTATTGCCGGAGGGTATACACTTTCGGAAGTATCTCAGGCATTTGATGTATTCTCAAAAAGTGGTTTTAAGGTAGACTTTATGAGTCCAAAAGGCGGCGAGACATTTTATGAGCCAGAGGAACACCTGACTGATTTTGATAAGGCTTTTCTACATAATGATGAAGTCATGCAACAATTAAGCAACACCTTCTCCCCGGATGAAGTGGATGCAAAAGAGTACGATGCCATCTATTTTGCCGGAGGAAAAACAATGTGGGATTTCCCGGACAATAAGACAATGGCAAATCTCACGGCCGCAATTTACGAAAACAATGGAGTTATTGGTGCCGTATGCCATGGCCCGGCTGCTTTACTTAACGTACGCTTATCTGACGGAGAGCGTCTGATTGACGGATTAAAGGTGAGTTCCTTTACTAACATGGAAGAGCAACTCTTCTCAAAAACAGGAAAATTTCTTCCGTATATGTTACAGGATGAATTAACAAGACTGGGCGCTCACTATCAGGAGGCACCCCCTATGTTTGACCAGGCTGTAGTGGATGGCCGCGTGGTTACTGGTCAAAATCCACTTTCAACCTATTCTGTTGCTGAACATATGGTGAATCTCATGGGTAAAACTATACCTGAGCGTCCATTAGATGCTATGAGTTTTACTATTGGCATTGTTCAAAAAGTGGTTCAGAATGACAAATCAGAAGCATTAGCATTTGCTGAAGCTCATGCAGCAGACTTACTACTGAATGAGAGACTACTGGCCGAAGTAAGTATTTATGGAAGTCGTGGCTATATGGGTAGTGAAGTGCAAAATCATGGAATACCATTACTTGAAGTCTCATCAGAATTGATACCAAACGATCCTCAAATTTTCGAGGAATTGGCAAGGCATCATTACAATAATGGTGATCTGGTGAAAGCTAAGCAGTTTTTAACAGAAAGTTTAAACATCGACCCGGATTCAGAAACGGCCAACGCACTTAAAAATGAGATGGATTCTCAATAAAACTTAAAGATCAACACGAACAGAAAGTACAATAGGATTCTTATAGACGATATTCTATATCCCGAAACCAATTTCCTGATTTATACTACAAAGGTAGTAATCAAATGTATCATAACAGTGAAACTTAGGGTGGCAGTGTTACCCGTAAACTTTATAGTGAATCATTGTCTAAT
>CAZVEP010000118.1:0-8531 GCA_964625635.1 uncultured Rhodohalobacter sp. | reverse complement strand
ATCGGGCAGATTTGGCCAGATCGGCTCCTCCTCTCCCGTTGAAAAATCGTATTTAAATGGAATATAGCGCGCACCGGGTGCTTTATTAATGTCTCGTATAAATGTAAAATAATCGACTCCTCTTGACCAGCGCGGCCGCTCACCGCCTAATTCTGTTAGCTGTTCAACAACTTTTCCAAATTGGTTGATTTGATAAAGTTGCCAGGCGTTATCTACAAATTTCGAAATAATAATCTCTGGACCCGACGGATTAATGACTGGATATCCTGTATATCTTCTTAATGAATCACTATCCGCATGGTATGAAGTCAACCACTGAAACTCATCTGTGTCCAGATTATAAAGAGCTCTGTTTGAACTTAAATTACTTGTTGAATATTGAAGACCAACTACCCACTGATCATTATTCCCTAAAGCACTGGCCGCAAAAAGAATTTTATATGGTCCTCTATGGGTAGAATCAGTTACATTGATTGAATAAATTCCCCTTTCGTAATCTTGTTGATAAGCTTGTCCAGTAACGGTCATTAAAATATTTTCACCATCGTTAAACCACCCATTACATGCAGATGTGTATGTATCAAAGAACTGATCTTTTTTACTATTCCATAGTTTCAAATTATTTGATTTAAGATTAAGCGTAAATAAATAACTATAAGCTGTAGCATTAGGATTATATGATAGTGCTAATTCATTCTTAGTTGGGTGCCAATCAACAGATTGAATGTTATATGTAATTAGCTCAGCATTATTACCATCTCTGTCCAATATCCATAATTGATTAAATTGATCCAGCTTACCGGGTGTTTGCCTACGAATAACAGCAATTTTCTCCCCATCAGGACTTGGACTTATCCAGAGCAGATGCTCGGTACCAGGAAGCGGCTCACCACCGTATTCACCGGGCTGGAAGTAGGTCTCTTTTTCATCAGGATCGTCCCCCGGTGGGTCTTCGATATTTGTGGTGCAGGATATAGCGGTTGCCATCAGTATAACAGGGATTATAAAATATTTGATGTAATTCATGCAAGATGAATGATTATTACTGACAATGACGTAAAATTTGTCTCAATTGAAGATAATAGAAATTCGGGCGTAACAAGAATCGGGAAGACCCGCATGTTGATGTGAGGTCTCTATAATATGCAGAGACATGGCATTTCTAATTGCTATTGAGGTGTCATGTTACCGTATCCAGGAATTCATAGCAAAGAAACCAAGAGACTGTTGCGAGAAATGTCATGTCTGAGTTGGCCTCTCCAAGTTCCGCAATGTATTTTTGAGACATTGCGGATCTCATGATCAAAATCGAAACAAGACCTGTCAGGTTTCCAAAACCCGACAGGTCTTCGTCATAGAACCGCTTCGAATTCTCAAAGATATTATGCTTAAAAAGCTGTATTTTTGTTTGTTACATTTTATTTGCCTGCTACTTCAAACTTATATGACAAGCAATTGGCACTTGCACTCCAATTAGTAAGGAGTTTTATCTAATATCATTCAGGTAATCATTAGCCTGGAGGTCTCTGAAAGCAGGCAGGATTACGATTTTAATAAATTTAAAATAGCAATTGAGGTTTCAATAATGGCCGATAAGAACTCACTTTCAAATACAAAAGTCCCTATTCCCGGAGTCGATGGAAATATCCATGCGTACAGTCTTAAAAAGCTGGAAGAGATGGGATATGGATCTGTCAGCAAACTTCCGTTCACCATTAAAGTGCTTCTGGAAGCTGTGTTACGCGAATTCGACGGGTATACCGTCACAGAAGATGACGTAAAAATACTTGCTGACTATAATGCGAAAGATCCCCAGGGTGAGATTCCTTTTAAGCCGTCACGGGTTGTACTTCAGGATTTTACCGGTGTCCCCGCTGTGGTTGACCTTGCTGCACTCCGGTCCGCGATGGAACGTATGGGCGGAAACCCCACATCCATTAACCCGCAGGTACCGGTTGATCTGGTGATTGATCACTCCGTTCAGGTGGACATGTTTGGCCAAGATGCCGCACTCATGTTTAATGTGGAGCGCGAGATGGAGCGTAACAACGAGCGCTACGAATTTTTGAAATGGGGACAGAAAGCATTTGATAACTTCCGCGTGGTACCTCCGGGCCGCGGGATTGTTCACCAGGTAAACCTTGAATACCTGGCAAAAGGCGTTTTTACCCGAAAAGAAGACGACGGCACAACCGTCGCCTATCCCGATACGCTGGTGGGAACAGACTCACATACTACCATGATTAACGGCCTCGGAATCCTCGGATGGGGCGTTGGCGGTATCGAAGCAGAAGCTGCCATGCTGGGTCAGCCTATTTATATGCTCGTTCCTGAGGTAGTGGGAGTGAAGCTGACCGGAAAACTTCGTGAAGGAATTACGGCCACCGACCTGACGCTGACCGTCACCGAAATGCTGCGTCGTCATGGTGTGGTAAGCAAATTTGTAGAATTTTATGGGCCGGGACTGAGCAATATGAGTCTGCCTGATCGTGCGACGATCGCGAACATGTCGCCTGAATATGGAGCCACAATGGGCTTCTTCCCAATTGATAGTGAAGCGCTGCGCTACATGCGCCGGACCGGACGGGACGAAGAACTTGTGAATCTTGTAGAAGCCTACACAAAAGAGCAGGGGCTGTTCAGAACCGATGATACGCCTGATCCTGAATTTTCAGAAACGCTTGAGCTCGATCTCGGTGACGTGGAAACATCGCTTGCCGGACCTAAACGGCCGCAGGACCGTATCACACTGCCGAATATGAAGAAAACATTCGAAGCCTCTCTCACGAGTGATAACCCTACGATGGGTTTCAACCTCACGCAGGAGAAGCTGGCCAATAAAGGGACATTCAAAAATGGCCAAACCATTGAGATGAAGCACGGTGATGTGGTGATTGCAGCGATTACCAGCTGTACAAACACATCAAACCCAAGCGTGATGCTTGGAGCGGGAATCATTGCCAAAAAGGCGATTGAAAAGGGAATGAAAGTTCCCCCGTACGTGAAAACATCGCTGGCGCCGGGGTCACGGGTTGTGACTGAATATCTGAATGAAGCTGGCCTGACCGACTATATGGATCAGCTTGGATTTAACCTTGTAGGTTATGGATGCACGACCTGTATCGGTAATTCCGGTCCGCTACCGGAAGCTGTGGAAACAGCTATTAAAGAGGGCGATCTGATTGCTGCCGGCGTACTATCCGGAAACAGAAACTTTGAAGGCCGCATCCATCCATGGGTGAAAGCCAACTACCTGGCGTCACCGCCGCTTGTTGTAGCATACGCACTTGCAGGCACGGTTGATATCGACCTTGAGCACGAACCGGTTGGAAAAGATGAAGATGGCAACGATGTCTATCTGAAAGATATCTGGCCGACATCTGATGAGATCAAAGAGTTTCTTGATGAAGCAATTCGGCCAGAACTGTTCGACAGAATGTATAGCGATATATTTGAATCTGAAACCTGGGATGAGATTCCTGTTGGTGGTGGCGAACTTTATGAGTGGAAGCCGGAATCAACATACATCCAGGAGCCTCCGTTCTTCCAGGGAATGGGAGAGGAGCCGGAACCGATCAAGCCAATTACCGGCGCTAAAACCCTGGTTAAGGTGGGCGATTCTATCACAACAGACCACATTTCTCCGGCCGGAAATATCAAGCCGGAAAGTCCTGCAGGCGAGTATTTGATTGAAAATGGCGTTGAGGTCAGAGAATTTAACTCCTATGGATCACGACGCGGAAACGACCGGGTGATGACACGCGGAACGTTTGCAAATGTTCGGTTCAAAAATCAGCTGGCACCGGGTAAGGAAGGCGGATTTACAAAGTACCATCCAACGGGCGAGATCACAACGATCTATGACGCAGCCGAACGCTACAAAGAGGAAAATACACCTCTCATAGCGCTGGCCGGCAAAGAGTACGGAACTGGGTCAAGCCGTGACTGGGCGGCAAAAGGTACTATTCTCTTGGGTGTGAAAGCTGTCATTGCGACGTCTTATGAGCGGATTCACCGATCGAACCTGGTAGGAATGGGCGTTCTGCCACTGCAGTTTGCGGATGGCGAAAGCCACGAAAGCCTTGGACTGGATGGCTCGGAAGAGTTTACGATCCACATCGATGACAATCTGAAACCACAAGAAACTGTGAAGGTGGAAGCGAAGAAAGCAGACGGAACCGTTGTGAAGTTTGACACAGTCAACCGCATTGATACACCTGTAGAGATCGAGTATTTTCGCAATGGTGGAATCCTTCATAAAGTACTCCGCGACTATGTGGAAGAGGACAAGAAACAGCGAGCCTGATTAGATTGACCAGGTTTTGAATTATCGAAAAAAGCCTTCGGGAAATTGTATTCCGAAGGCTTTTTTGTTGGATCACATGTTCTGGATCCAATTATTCGGAATAATGCCAGAAAGGCTTTGATAAACCTCACGCATCGGTCATCCCGTACTTTGATACGGGATCTCCAAGCCGGTTAAAAGCAATTAAATAAAATTCAAAGGTTACTATTTTCGCTATAATCAGGTTTTGCAAAGCCTTTTCTAAACTTAAATGCTTAGTTCTATGATGAATCTTTTATGGGTAGCAGCCGGAGGCGCGCTGGGGGCTGTTATGCGGTACCTGGTATCGATGCAGATAGCAGCAGAAACAGGCGCCCGGTTTCCCTGGGGCACGCTTACGGTAAATATGATCGGGTGTCTTGTAATTGGCGTCATGTGGACCGTAACCGAGCAGAAAACTGCATCAGATGGAATACTGCTCTTTTTGATGGTAGGGGTGATTGGCTCATTTACTACATTTTCAACCTATGGACTCGAGGGCGTTCAGCTGATTCAGTCCGGAAAACTGTTGGCCGGCTTATCTTATGTATTGCTCAGTAACATTGCCGGACTGTTGCTGGTTATTGTGGGCAAGTTTTTGGCCGACAGGATTTATATGGGACTGGGGGGATAGTTTGAGCTGGAAACCTGAGTTCGATTCTAAAATATCAAAGAAATACATTGGGTTGTCCAAAAAGGGCGTCATCCCGCGCTCCCCCAACGGGATCCCCTCGGGAGAAGCGGGATCTCCCATCGTTATAAAGGCAGGAGATGCCGGATCGGGGTCCGACATGACGGTATTGAGAATGAAATATCTTAACAAACACCCTTTTAAACGCCTCAATTAACATATTATGAATCGAACTCAGGTTCCAGGGGTTTCAAAACCCTTGGAGGATTTTATCAAACGACGCTCTTCCGAATACACTCATCAACCGTCTGCGCAGTTTGCAGAATCTTGATATTCTCTTGTTTGATAAACCCTGCTTCTGCTGCGTGATGAATCATATCGAGCAGTGGCGTGTAGAAATTGTTCCAATTCAGGAGCGTAACAGGTTTATCAATAATGCCGATCTGGTTCCAGGTTATGATCTCGAATAGTTCCTCCATCGTGCCGAAACCGCCGGGTAGTGCTAGAAACGCATCAGCAAGATCAGCCATAGTATATTTACGTTCGTGCATATCGGCAACTGTAACAAGGTGAGTTATACCGGTATGGGCTACTTCTTTGCTGAAAAGGTTTTCCGGAATCACGCCTGTGACTTCGCCGCCATTGTCCATCACGGCATTGGCGAGTGTTCCCATCACACCAAGAGACGAACCTCCGTAAACAAGTCCGATATTTTGTTGGGCCAGCTCGCGGCCTAAATCTGATGCCATCTTCAGAATAGATGAATCATTCCCGTTTGAAGACCCACAGTAAACGCAAATTTTCATGAGGGCACTTTAACCATTCGGTTCAGAACGCTTTCAAGTTTATCAAGGAAGAAGTGAACCTGTTCAACTGTGTTATCTTTGCCGAATGATATGCGAATACTTGAGTTGGCAAGTTTATCAGGCAGGCCGATCCCCTTGAGTACGTGAGAAGGTTCAACAGCACCGGAGGTACAGGCTGATCCGTTCGATACACAAATACCTTCTATATCAAGATTCAGAAGCAGCATCTCGCCGTCAAGGCTTTTTTCTGAGGCTGTATCGTCTACAGGAAAAGCCAGGTTAATGATGTGTGGCACTCCATTAGACTTGGGTCCATTGATGCGATACCGGCCGTTGAACCTTTTTTCCAAACCGGCAATAAGTTCATTCCTTAAGGTGTTAAAATGCTCATTATGTGCCTCAAGGTGGTCGGTGCAATATTTTAGTGCCTCAGCCATTCCGACAATTCCTGCTACGTTTGACGTGCCTCCGCGCCGCCTTCGTTCTTGTGACCCTCCCTGCAGCCACGGCAGCCACGGTGTTCTGTTTTTCACGTAGAGGACACCAATTCCCTTAGGTCCGTAAATTTTGTGCCCGCTCATGCTTAGCAGGTCAACACCGAGCTCTTTTACATTCAACGGCAGCTTACCCACACTTTGTACGGTATCTGAATGAAACGGCACCTTATGATTACTGCAGACATCGGCAATTTCTTTAATGGGCAAGATGGTCCCGATTTCATTATTTACATGCATCAGGCTAACGATGGCGGTATCCTCAGAAATAGCCTCTTCAACTTGGTCAGGAGTAATTTGTCCCGTTGCATCGGGTTGAAGGTAGGTAACCCTGCACCCTTTCATCTTCAGTGATTCAGCCGGATGGATAACAGCATGATGTTCGATGGGAGAGGTGATGATTTCTGTTTTGCGAGTTGCATTAACGACGCCTTTTATGGCAGCATTATCACTTTCGGT
This sequence comes from uncultured Rhodohalobacter sp., assembly GCA_964625635.1. GTDB lineage: Bacteria > Bacteroidota > Rhodothermia > Balneolales > Balneolaceae > SW132. Next base: position 1,817 of record CAZVEP010000118.1, on the reverse strand, counting down.
ACCACCGCTTGTAAAAATAATTTCAGATGGTTCAGCTCCAATAAGCTTCGCGATGAGTTCACGGGCATCTTCAATAGCCACTTTAGTTGCTCGCCCAAACTGATGGGCAGAGTTGGCATTGCCGAACTGATCTCTGTAGTAAGGTAAAATTTCTTCTAAAACACCTTCATCAACGGGAGTTGTAGATGCGTGATCGAAATATACTGATTCCATAAAATCTCTTTTAAATTACTCTGACAAAATATTGAAAATAGAGTTCAAAAACAGGATCTAAGTAGGATGTTTTGAAATGTAAATGCTTAATCCAAATAAGAAAAGTGTAAATCACTTTTCGTTAACTGAATGAATATCATCGCATTGGAAGAATTCAGCTATAGTTTGGGATATGCTTTAAAATTGGGACACGATTGATAAAACTTTGTTTCTCATACAGAGAATCATTTGGTAATTGATGAACAACGTATTTTTAAGAAAAGAGGCCGTAATAATATTTTACTCTTAAATTCTGCGGAATGTGATTCCATGTTCACACATCAAATAAATGACTGAGATAAAATTTCAAATCGGTGCTTTGAAGCCTTATTTTTATTGATCAAATAACTCAACAAAAAAGGAGACTTATGGCTAAGATGACCATTAAAGACGTTGACCTGAAAGGTAAAACTGTTTTGATGCGGGTTGATTTTAACGTGCCCATCAAGGATGGAAAGATTGGGGATGATAACCGGATTGTTCAGGCACTCGACTCGATCAATTATGCAGTAGAGCACGGAGCTAAATTGATACTGACAAGCCATCTTGGCCGGCCAGGTGGTGAGCCTTCTCCTGAATTCACCCTGAAGCCTGTAGCAGATCACCTTGCGACACTTGTGGATGTACCGGTCCATTTTGCAGAAGACTGCATTGGCGAAACGGCAGAAAAAGTGATCAATACGGCGAAAGAAGGTGAAATTGTGCTGCTTGAAAATGTGCGTTTTCACCCTGAGGAGAAACAGAACGAGCCTAAGTTTGCTATGAAGCTGGCCACGCATGCCGATCTTTTTGTGAACGACGCGTTTGGAAGCAGTCACCGGGCACACGCTTCCGTTGCCGGCGTGACTGAATATCTGCAGCCGTCAGTTTCTGGTTTTTTGCTTGAGAAAGAGATCCAGTACCTGGAAGATAGTGTAAACAGCCCAAGCCGTCCGTTCGTGGCAATTCTTGGCGGGGCCAAAGTTTCTGATAAAATTGGCGTGATTGAGAATCTCATCACTAAAGTAGATACCATCATCATTGGTGGCGGCATGACCTATACTTTTTTCAAGGCAAAAGGATTTCCTGTAGGAGATTCGCTGGTGGAAGATGACAAGGTAAAACTTGCGGGTGAGCTGATGGAGAAGGCTGAAGAAGCGGGTATTCATTTTATGCTGCCAATTGACTCAGTTGTAGCAAAAGAATTTAAAAATGATGCTGAACATAAAGTCGTGGATCAGGATGGAATCGAACCTGGCTGGATGGCACTTGATATTGGCCCGCAATCAGCCATCGCATTCAGCAATAGAATTCGGAGCGCCCGAACAGTTCTCTGGAACGGGCCAATGGGTGTGTTTGAAATGGAAAATTTTGCAGATGGTACGTTCACAGTTGCAGAAGCTCTTGCAGATGCCACAGCCCAGAACGGTGCGATAACAATTATTGGTGGAGGAGATTCTGCTGCTGCGATTAAAAAAGCCGGTCTCAGTGATAAGGTATCTCATGTCTCGACCGGTGGCGGAGCCAGCCTGGAATACCTCGAGGGAAAGGAACTGCCCGGTGTTGCGTCGCTAACGAATAAGTAA
>CAZVEP010000117.1:0-8636 GCA_964625635.1 uncultured Rhodohalobacter sp. | reverse complement strand
GGTTGTTGTGATGGGTAGAAGTGAAAAGTGAAAAGTGAAAAGTGAAAAGTGAAAATATAGATTTGGGCCTAGACTAAACTTCTCAATACTACAAAATGTTGCCTTTGCAGATTCTTCCCTTCGTCCCGGTCAACGGCACCGGGACTCGGTCAGAACGACAAAAGTTCCCGGGGTAGAGAGCGGGCGGCGTGGATTTAGACATTGAAACGTTTGGCCACCTGCCACGCCGCCCTTTTTGCCCCACAAACGTCGTCATTCTGCCTGTCCCTTGGGGGAATCAAACGGTGTTTTTTCGTTTGATTCAGAATCTGTAAAAGCAAGTTGTTTTATGTCATAAAAAGAAATGAATTCATGCTTATACCAACTCAAAGTCAACTGGATTTTAGAGTTTACAATGAAAGTTGGTTTAATTGATTTGTCTATTTACCAAGAAGGTTTCTTATAGATCCAAGTTTATTTAACATCCTTCTCAATTCTAAAATCTCAAGTCACATTTACCCGTCTCAATATTTTATTAAGCAGCCATGGCGATAACCGCTTCAGATAAATAGCCAAAATCTCTTTCCCGCCGATATAGACTTCTTCTTTGCCTGATGACACTTTCGGTAAGAGCTTATCTGAAAACCGTTCGGGCGTCATCGCTTTTTTATGGGCATCACCCATTTCGCCATACTTTGACCCGTCGGCTGTAATTGCGTTTCGTGTAATCTCTGTTTTGATATAACCCGGACACACAATAGTAACGCTAACTCCCTGATCCTGAACTTCCTGTCGCAGACAGTCGAACCAGCCGTGTAGTGCATGCTTTGAAGCCGCATATGCAGATCGGTATTTAGTGCCAATCTTCCCCATCACACTGCTTGTAACTACCACATGTCCGTGTCCGCGTTTAATCATACCGGGCACCACTGCTTTCGTGAGCGCAATCGTCCCAAAAAAGTTGATTTCCATCAGGTTTCTCACCGATTCCAGCTCAGCCTCAAGGGCAAGCGCTCGCTGACTGATACCGCCATTGTTAAACAGAATATCGATGCTGCCAAAAAACTCTTCAGCCTCTTCTGCTTTTTTTGGGAGAATAGTGGTTTTTGTAAGGTCAAGGGGCAGCACCATAATGTCATTCGGGTCTCCATCACAGTTGTCTTTGACCCGTTCAAGCTCTTCCACGCGTCTCGCTGACAGAATTAACCGCGCACCCTTTTTGTTGAGTGCATATGCAAGTGCTTCTCCGATACCTGATGAAGCGCCTGTAATCCAGACGACTTTATTTTCATAGTACATGGCGATCAGTTTCGTTTTAGAGGCGTTTTGCAGAATAGATTTCTTATGATTGAACTATCTGCAACCTTTTCCCTATTTTCTTTCTCAAATAATAACGCATGACCGCAACTTATGCACCCTAAACACACAATTCTTTTAGTAGAAGATGAAAAAGAGCCTGCAGATATGCTGGCTAACTATCTCGAAATGGAAGATTATGAGGTCCTGGTTGCCTATGACGGCAGAGAAGCCATCTCACTGATCGAAAACCGGGCCGATGTGATTGATCTTGCAATCCTGGATATCATGGTGCCTCATGTTGACGGTAAAGAGATTTGTAAACGCATCCGCCGTCATCCTGTACTCTCAGGCATCCCCGTTATATTCCTGACAGCGCGTGATAAAGAAAAAGATGAAATTGAAGGACTTGAACTTGGCGCAGACGACTACATACCTAAACCTGCGAGCCTGAAACTTGTGAATGCCCACGTTGAATCACTGCTCCGGCGGCAACAGCCACAGAACAGCAAGTGGGTTCAGTATGGCGACCTCTATCTCGATACCGTTGGCAAGGATCTCTACAAAAAGGAAGACAGGATCGATCTTACATCCACCGAATATGCACTGGCGGAACTGTTTTTCAAAAATCCGAGAATGGTTTACAGCCGTCAGCAAATTCTGGAACATATCGGCGATGACGACAAGTTCGTGTTCGACCGAACCGTTGATGTTCATGTAAAGAACCTTCGCCTTAAAATGGGCGACTCATCGGACGTGATCAAAACGTATAGGGGGCTTGGATACGGCCTCAACAGGGACCTTTTCAAACCATGAGCATTCGTGCAAAACTTGCCTGGACGTTTATTCTGCTGCTCATATTCGGAATAACAGCTATCAGCAGCTACTCCATTCTGTTCATACGCAACTACCTTCTTGATCAGGGTGAGGAACAGATTCGCAACGATACCGAATGGCTTGCCATCACCATTGAGAATCTGCAGAACAACACTGAATTTGAGACCAATCTGAACGAGGCAGCAAGAACCTCGGGTTACAGGCTGGCTATTTATGATGAAGATGGAATTATTTTCGCTTCCGTGCCTTATGATGATGCTCTTTTAGGCCATGACGAACTCCCCACGCTCTTGCGTACACAGTTACGAAACAGCGGTGAAGTGAGGATCGTGAATGATGATGATAACGAGCAATTGTTGGCTTATAATGCCATTGAAGGATCCGTAAACCCGGCAAGGTATATCCAGGTCAGTATACAGAAAGACCAGATATATGAGCCCATCAAAACCATTCGCTGGATCATATATACCGGTATGTTTATCTCTATCGGGCTTGTGATTTTGGTAAGCGTGCTGTTTTCGCGGTCTATTTCAAAACCGATCATTCAGCTTGAATCAGCGGCAAAAGATATTGCGGGGGGCAACGTGGACCGGACACTTCAGCTTGACCGTAAAGATGAGTTCGGAGCGTTGGCAAAATCACTTAATCAAATGGCAGAGCGTCTGAGATCAGACAATGAGAAGCTCAAAAAGCTATATGATAAGCAACGTCAGTTCTTTGCGGATATAACGCATGAAATCCGCAACCCGCTGCACACTATTTCCGGTTCACTGGAAATGCTGCAGTTAAAAAATCTCGCGCCCGAACAGCGCCAGCGATATTTAGAAACGGCATCACGTCAGACAGAACGAATCAACCGCCTGTTTAAAGATCTTATGACGCTTCAGCGGTATGATTCTGATAGCTATTTTATTGAGAAGAAGCCTTTTGACCTTCAGCTTACGCTTGTGGATATCGAAGAAATGTTCCGCAACCAGGCGGCAGAAAAGGGGCTCAACCTTATTGTTGACAAAAAGCCGGTTACCGTTTACGCAGATCCCAGTAAAATAGAACAGGTATTGGAAAACCTTGTATCGAACGCTATCAAGTATACCAATAATGGATATGTGAAAGTATCGCTCTCTGAATCTGACGAAGAAGTAACGCTGAAAATTGAAGATACCGGTATTGGGATTTCAGAGGATCACCTCAATCGATTATTCGATCGATTTTACCGAACCGACAAAGCCCGTTCACGTGACAAAGGCGGTACAGGGCTGGGGCTATCCGTCGTAAAAAGTATTCTCACAGCGCACGGTTCCGCCATTCATATTGAGAGCACACCCGGCGAGGGGTCGCTGTTTTGGTTTTCGCTTGAGAAACCAGAAGCTAAGTAGGGCGATTATTGGTTTCTTGGTAAGCCGTTGATTAATTAATTGGGGAATTATGTTATTGGGAAGAGCCTGGTAAAGAGCTCCCTCCATGACAATCCTCATCCACCAGCTGGCGGAGAATTAGGGAAGAGCCGGGATGCATCAGATTTCTCGTTCTTTCGAAATTAAGAGTTTGTGAAGCAGTGCGGCAAATATTCCGCCCACCAGGGGAGTAAACACGTAGACCGGCAGATGCTGGTAGCTCATTCCTCCGTTCATATAGTCGACAAATGAAAATGCAGAGTTGAGTGACGGGTGCATTCCAAATCCAACAAGTGGCTCAGTAACCATCAGGCAAACCGTAAATCCTATACCGATAATTACGCCGAAAAGTGAGCTTACAGCCTTCTGGCCCGGGAATATCATCAATAAGAAAAGAAGGACAAAAACAAAGCTGAACGCCAGTTCAAGAATTATAAATGTTGCTACACCTATGGAGGATGCCGGTTCCGGCACGTAGGGAATGATAGCAATCCAAAGCGTTAGGTAAGCTCCGCCAATGGCCCCGGCAAACTGCCCGCCCACACGGGCTAAGAGATCAGATGTACTGTCCTCGCCTAACGTCCACACTCCTATAGATACGGCAGGATTTAAGTGTACATCAGAAAACGAGTAACCAATATAAAGAAGGATCATTAACATCAATCCGGCCGCGATGGGGTCGGTTGAAATTCCAATCGCTAAAACGAGCAATAGTGTTCCAAATCCCTCAGTTAGAAATTTGAGCATAATAACTAATCAATAGTGCTAAAGTCACCACTCCATGACTGTTTTCAGTCTAAGCTAGTTTAATTATCGGCAGATCTTGATCGGAGTTGAGTCTCAATTGTTTTAAACCTTAAATACACTGTAACTTACTGATCGGGGGTTTCTTATTTAGAATGAGTCTGACAAGTCTCTCTTCACTCTAATTTCATAAAAAAAGGGTTAGTTTCAAGCCTAAAAACCACTAAAGTAAACTCTAAGACTTTTACGCATGCGAATTGGTATTGTATTAATGAATCTTGGCGGGCCAACTCGTGAAGACAATGTCCGTATTTTCCTGAAAAATCTCTTTCGGGACGAAGATATCATTAAACTTGGAGGCGGAGTTACCCAAAATCTATTCTCCAATGTTATCTCTAAACTCCGGGCTCCGTCAGTTGCGGAAGATTATAAAGAGATCAATGGCTGCCCCAACGGCTGCACAGGAAATAAGCACTGTACCAACCGTCAGAATAAGGTTGTATCCGATTGCTGCTCGCCGATTAACGGGCTGACTGAAGCACAGCGCCGGGGACTTGAAAAGTATTTTAAAAAGATCATGCCACAGGCAGAAGTAAAAGTATATACCTGTATGCGCTATTGGCTTCCATTCGCCGATACCATCATGGACGACATGCTCGAAGATGGGATCACACACACAGTTCTGATGCCGCTTTATCCGCAGTTTTCATGGACAACAACCGGCAGCAGTTTTCGTGACTGGGAAGATGTTGAAAAAGAAAAATTTGGCGATGAAGGAGCACCCTGGGCTCAGTTTCATGTAAAGAACTACCATCGTAACGAAAGCTATCTGCAGGCAATTAACGATCGGATTGACGAGGCACTGGCTGAGCTGGATGAGGAGACACGCCAAAAAACACATCTCATTTTCAGTGCTCATGGCACCCCTCTCCTCGAAGTCAGAAGCGGTGACCCTTATACGGTGGAAGTGAAAGAAACCATGGAAGCCGTCATGGAGCGCCGGGAAGAAAAACACTCCTACTGGCTGGGTTTTCAGTCAAAAGTTGGTCCGCAAAAGTGGACACAGCCGAACACTGAAGATTTGGTAAGACGGCATCTGGAATATGGAATCAAGAATTTTCTGATGATTCCTATCGCATTTGTGACGGACCATATCGAAACACTTTATGAACTTGGCGTAGAGCTGGTGGAAGATCTTGAAGAGGAAGGTTTTGAGTTTGAAAGTATGAAGGTTATGGAAGGGTTAAACGATCACCCTCACTATCTTAAAGCACTGGCAGAGGAATCACTTCGTGTTTTGAAGCACGAAATTGATCCGGCCGACGTACATTGGGAACAAGAGAAAAATATCAAAAAAGAAGTAACTGTATAACGGGATGATCACTCCGACAACGAACGATTTTACCCTCATTGGTATCAATCACTGGGACGCCCCCGTGGAGGTCAGGGAGAAGTTTAGCCTTGATGAATCACGCAAGCGGCTCTTTCTTGATGCGGCACGCCGCGAGGGTATACTCAGTATTTTCATCGTATCTACCTGTAACAGAACAGAAGTTATTGCAAACGGAGCCTCTGCTCAAGAGCTGATCCGGCTGCTTACCAACTATTCTGATGGTAATCTCGATGAATTCCACAAATACGGGTTTGAGCTCGATGGCTATCGGGCTATCGAACATATTTTCCGGGTTGCCACCGGCCTTGACTCCCAGATCCTGGGGGACCTGCAGATCGTAAAGCAGGTAAAGGAAGGATACGAACTAGCAAGTAAGGAAGGCGTTGTTTCCGGCGAAATGCACCGGCTGATGCAGCATGTGTTCAGGGCACATAAGCGCTCACGAAATGAAACATCTCTTGGCCACGGCGCCGCTACCGTTGCCTATGCCGCTGTAAAATTTGCGGCCCAGACGTTTGAAAGCCTCGCCAATAAAAATATTCTTCTTGTTGGAACAGGTAAAATCGGCAAGGTCACATGCAAAAACCTGATCAACCTCGGGGCCAGTAAACTCACGCTCATCAACCGCACAAGAAACCGGGCAGAGTTTGTTGCCGACCGTTTTAATCTTGAAGTGGCCGATATGGATCGTCTGCCAGAACAAATTGCAGAAGCCGACCTCGTGATTGTTGCAACCGGCTCATCTGAACCCGTCATTCGACCGGAACATATGGGCCCCTCAATGGAGAATCCAAAGTTCAAGGTAATGCTCGACCTGTCAGTTCCCCGAAACATTGATCCTAATGTAGCACGCCTTGATTTTGTAGACGTGGCCAACATGGATATGCTGGGTGATGTAACCGACGAGGCCTACCGAAAGCGTGAAGAAGAAGTGCCTCTCGTGAAAAAAATTATTGAACAGGAACTGTCCGACTATCAGCTCTGGATGAACGAACAGCGTGTGGTGCCAACGATTAAAGCACTTACACGTAAGTTTGAATCAATTCGTGAGGACGAATTCGATTTCTTCAAAAACAAGATCAGCGCCAACGATCAGGAAAAAATCGATAACCTTACGCGGCGCATTGTTAATAAAATTGCAGCATACAGTATTGAACATCTCCGCGACCATCACGAAAGTGCAGATGTAGCCCAGATGGTCACCGACATGTTCAAGCTGGAATCGGAAGAGAATTGATGGCTGATTCAATCCGAATCGGAACCCGGGACAGCGAGCTTGCAACCTGGCAGGCTGAAAATGTTGCCGGACAGCTACATGCGCTTGGAATTGAATCGCAGCTGGTCTTTGTAAAGTCCGAAGGTGACATAGACCTCACAACACCTTTGACAGAAATGGGCGGTAAGGGTGTATTCACAAAAGCACTCGATGATGCTCTGTTAGAAAAGCGGATTGACGTTGCCGTTCATTCATACAAAGATTTGCCAACCGATAATCCCCTCCCTCTAATTGTTTCTGCCGTCTGTAAACGGGAAGACCCGCGGGATTCACTCGTGGCTCCGGACGGCACTGATTTCCTCGATGATGATGCTTTCGAAGCAATCATCGCAACCAGCAGTAACCGGCGGCGGGCACAATGGCTTCACCGGTATCCCAATCACACCATTACAAATATTCGCGGAAACGTTAACACACGTCTTCGTAAAGTGACTGAAAATGACTGGAACGGCGCAATTTTTGCGGCGGCAGGCTTGAAACGAATTGGACTGGATGATCACATTTCTGATTATCTTGACTGGATGATTCCTGCACCTGCTCAGGGTGCCATGGCGGTTATGGTGCGCGAGGATGATAAAGAAATGGCTGATGTTACATCAGAACTCGATGATCCTGATTCTAATCTCTGCACAGGTATAGAACGTGAGCTTTTAAACGAGATGGAAGCTGGTTGCAGCGCCCCTGTCGGAGCTTTCGCATGGATTGACGATGACAGAATCCTCCATCTGAAAGCCGCCGCTTTAAAAACCGACGGATCACTCTCATATGATATTGAAACATCAGCTCCGGCAAATGAGGCCCGGGGCTTAGGCCGTAAAGCGGCCCGAAAGCTTCTCGAGCAGGGAGCAGATAAACTTGTTGAAGAAATGAAAAAGTAAGTGCCCTTTCGAGTTGGTTTCAGAGTCTCATCCCTTCACCACATATTTTCAAACTCTATTTTTTTAAAAAATAATGCCTGAGCCCGGCAATCCACATATTCTCATAACCCGCGACCTATCGAATGATCAGCTTTCGCTTGCCGGAAAACTGGGGCTGAGAGTGACGATGAGACCCGCAATCAGCATTGAGTTCAGTCAAGACTGGATGCCTGTTCAAAACGCCATTGACCGGGCAAATGAGTCGATATTCGTTTTCACAAGCCAAAATGGTGTTAAAGCCGTTGAGCAGTTTAAGCAGGCTGGCATAAATGTACCGGACGATGTTCCGGTGTATGCCGTTGGAACAAAAACAAAAAAGGCGCTCAGAAACATTGGGTTTATGAATGTTAAAACGCCACAACAGCAAAATAGCGTTGGCCTGGCCCACCTGATTATTGATGACATTCTAAATTCTCCAGAATTAAAGAACGCCGAAGTGATCCACTTTTGTGGTGATAAGAGGCGTGATGAGTTTCGGCACTATCTCACGGAGTCTGAGATCAGGATCAAAGATCTTGTTGTCTATAAAACGACTCTGAACCAAATGAACCTCAAAGACAGACATACATTTGATGGGATTCTTTTTTACAGCCCAAGTGCGGTGCAGGCGTTCCGCCAAAGTGGTGGCTTTCTGGAGAACGCTGATGAAGACCTCCCAGAACTTTTTGCCATAGGCTCAACAACCGCTGAAGAATTAAGTATAGAATCTGGTCAGCACGTTCATATTTCCCCTGAACCGGATACGAAGGATTTTTTGAGGTTGGTAGCGAGGGTTTTGGAGTGAAAAGTGAAAGGTGAAA
>CAZVEP010000116.1:0-8939 GCA_964625635.1 uncultured Rhodohalobacter sp. | reverse complement strand
CCTTTTTGGACAACCCAATGTATTTCTTTGATATTTTAGAATCGAACTCAGGTTTTAAAGGCCATATTTAGCCTGTCTTCAGCTTTTCTTCAGAAACGGAATTTATATTTTACTTCATATGAAACTTCTGATCGTTGAAGACAACCTGGATTTACTGGAAAATATGACGACCTACCTCGAACGGGAAGGTCATATTTGTGAAGCGGCCGAAGACTACCGTCAGGGTTTTGACAAAATCATGTCTCACAGTTATGATGTGGTTTTGATTGACATCATGATTCCCAAAGGCAACGGGCTCGATCTACTCAAAGAATTGAAGTCGGTAAAGCCGCAAACCGGCAGTATCATCATCTCAGCAAAGAATTCTCTCGACGATAAAGTCAATGGCCTGGAACTAGGCGCGGACGACTATATCACCAAACCCTTTCAGCTGCCTGAACTACAGGCCCGAATTAAGGCGGTCACGAGGCGAAATCAACATGAGGGAAACCAGATTATCGAGGTTCACGAACTTTCGATTCATACTAATACGAGGGAAGTCAAAGTTGATGACCAAACAGTTGATCTTACCCCAAAAGAGTATGACCTGCTCCTTTATTTTGCGTCAAACAAAAACTTCGTACTCTCCAAGCAGACAATTGCGGAGCATCTTTGGGGTGATTATGTAGACCATCTTGAGAATCTTGATTTCGTGTACCAGCATATCAAAAATCTAAGAAAAAAACTGGTCGCTGCCGGGGCAAATGACTACATCGAAAGTATATACAGCATTGGATATAAGTTTAAAGTCTGAATTATTCTATGAAGCTAATTACCAAGTTTATTCTCATCTACTTAACGGTTACCGTTTTTGTTCTGGGCATTGGCGGAGTGATATCTTATTACATAATTCAGGATGAGGTTGATAAAGAGCTGCAGTGGGAATTTCTCGAGCGGATTGATCGTGTAACATATCTTTTAGAACAGGGCAGGAGATTCAACCCGCGCCGCAATATCGAAGGTGACCGTAACCTGATCATACAGGAACTCGACTATCCCGTAGAAGACCGTGTAGAAGTAACCGACACGCTGATCTGGCATAATCGCCTCGAACAAAACGAGCAGAATGTAAAAGTATCGGCCTACCGCAACATCAACGGCTCACCCTATTTTATTTCGACCTATGGGGCTATGATTGAATCAGACGACATCCGTGAAGCTGTAGTAAAAACCCTTCTTTGGATTATCGGGCTGCAAATTGTTGGTGCCCTTGGGATTGGCTATTTCATTTCAGGACGTCTTTTCAAACCTTTCAGGAAAACACTCGACAGAATACGCAACTTTGACCTTCATCAAAAAGAAATTCTGCCCGCCGAAGAGACGAGCGTAGCGGAGTTTACCGATCTGAACCGGTTCATTGAACAGATGACGCGAAAGGCTGTTTCTGATTATAAAAATCTGAAAGAATTTTCCGAAAACGCTTCTCATGAACTACAGACCCCACTTGCAATCGCGAAAGGTAAACTCGAGCTTTTAACGGAAAGTAATCTAACGGAAGAACAGTATCGGTATGTGGAATCGCTCGAAAGATCCATCAAGAAACTATCGCGGCTGAGTGAGTCGCTTTCAATACTCACAAAAATTGAAAATTATGAATTTATTAATGATCAAACCGCGGATCTCAGTAAACTAATAACAGAGAGTATTGAGGAATTCAGGGAGTTTATAATTTTTAACAAAATTGAAATCGAGACTGATATTCAGGAGAATGTAAGCGTACAAATGCATCCCGCTCTTACAGAGATTATGTGGACCAATCTCTTCCAGAACGCAATCAAGCATAACATCCCTGATGGTACCATCAAGGTTATTTTAAACCCAAATGAGCTCATAATTTCCAATACAGGAAAACCTTTATCCGTGAACCCCGATCAATTATTCGAACGGTTTCGGAAAGACGACCAAAACTCTTCATCTATCGGGCTTGGGTTATCAATCGTTGAACGAATTGCACATCAAAATCAATTTAATATCGATTACACAAGCAAAAATGAATGGCATACGATACGGATTGAATTAAATCCTGTAAAACCCGTATGATCTTCAATTTTGCTACAAAGTTCATACAAATTTGAAGCAGTATGTATGTTTAGTTTGTAATCATTATTTGATTAACCCCGACTTTTTTACACCACATTCGAAATGAAAATATTTTCAAAGACGGTGCTTTATCTATCACTTTTATTCTCTTTATCAGCCCAAACCTTATTAGCCCAAAATTTGGCTGAGTTAACCGGTACGGTCTTAAACGAGGTAGGAGATCCCATTCCAAATGCAAGCGTAGCACTTACAAACCCGGAAGATGAATCCATTCTTACCGGCACAGCTACCAATCCCGCCGGTGAATTCAGTATTACATTTGATCCCGGTACATACAGACTTCTCATCTCATACATCTCCTACAGCGATTTTACCCGTGAAATTGTCCTGGGGCAAGGTGAAGCCCGTAATCTTGGAGACATCGAGTTAACGCCGGAAGATGCGCAGCTTGATGAGGTAGTAGTAGAAGGCGAACGTTCGTATATGGAAATGAACTTCGACAGCCGAAGTTTCAGTGTTGGCAAAGATATCACAAGTCTCGGTGGAAACGCTCTGGATGTACTTGATAACGTACCGTCTATATCAACTGATTTCGAAGGAAATGTAAGCCTCCGGGGCAACGACGGAGTTCAGATTTTGATCAATGGACGGCCTTCAAACCTGGTTCGTGGCGGAACAGACGGCCTCGGAAGTATTCCCGCCAGCATGATCGATGAGATAGAAATTATCACAAATCCTTCAGCACGTTATGAAGCGCAGGGAACCGGTGGTATTATCAACATCAAACTGGTAGACAACGCCGATCTTGGCTTTAATGGCAGTATACAGTCTAATGCCGGCTACCCGCAAGATTATGGTACCGGAGTAAACTTGAATTATAATGATGGAAATATAAACTGGTTTCTGAATTTGGACCTGGAGTATGAAAGCGAACCTGAATCGGGTTTTTCGTTTCAAAGCTTTAGTGATGACACCACATATGCATACAGCGAAACGAATGACGTAACGGAAAGCGAAAGAGAAGGCGATATCGATTTCGGAGCTGACTTTTATCTTCCACGCCAACAGATACTAACCTTCTCCTCTCGAATTAGTTTGGAAAGAGGTGAAGAAGACGGGGATCTTTTTTATACCGACTACCTGCCAGATAGCCCGGGCGTATACCAGCAGGCATTCGACAGCTGGAATATTATGCGACAGGCCAATCGAAATAATCTTGAGGAAGCGCGCGAGACAGATTATGATTTTAACCTGCAGTACGAAGCTGATCTCGAAGGCCCGGATCATTTATTCACGGCTGAAGCAGATTTTGAGTTTGGGTCCGAAGACGACAACACTCTTTTATCTGAAAACCTGGAAGAGGGAACATCCGATTTCAGGAATCAGCGCACCTTTTCAGATGAATCATTCAGAGAGTTCCGGTTTGATACTGATTATGAGCGGGGCTTGGGCAAAAATGGCCGGTTTGAGGCAGGTATGCGCCTCAACTTTGACTGGCTTGATAACGACTATCAGGCTCAGGAATTGATTAACGGCACATGGCAAACACCACAGGATGGTATCGGGCAAGCTGAAAACTTCACCTTTTTTGAAAATGTAAATGCACTCTACTCTATTTACTCAGGTAAAGTTGGCGCCTTTACTTACCAAATGGGACTCAGACTTGAAAATACGCGTATTCAAACAGAACTAGACCAAACCGGCGAGGGAAGTGATCAAAATTATCTGAACCTTTTTCCAAGCACGTTTCTGTCTTACACAATCAACCAGCAAAATTCCATGCAGGTTAGTTACAGCCGAAGAATTTCCCGGCCATGGTCTCGATTCTTGCTTCCATTCACTGAAATCGATGACTCGAGAAACCGATCGGTGGGGAATCCTAACCTGAAACCTGAGTTTGGTAATTCATTTGAACTTGGTTATCTCAGACAGTGGGAGAGCGGTTCCGTCTTATCAAGCGTTTATTATCGTTATAGAACCGGTGTAATTGAGCGGATATCAACTATTGATGCAAACGGTCTTACAACCCGGCGCCCCATTAATCTGGCTACTGAAGACTCCTGGGGTATTGAGTTTTCTGCTGATCAGGATCTCTTAGAAAATCTGTCGCTCTCAGGCAGCTTTAACCTCTATCAATCCAATAGTGAAGGCGAGTATGAAGGCGTTGACTATACAAGCGAGGCAGAATCTTTTACCAGCCGTATGCGATTGCGCTGGAGAATTTCAGAATCGTGGAATTTCCAATCCAATGTGTTTTACCGCGGTGCCAGACAAACCACTCAGGGACAGGAAGCGGGCGATGCTTACGTCGGTGCAGGAATATCACGTGAATTATTGGATGGCAAGGCAACGATATCGTTAAATGCGCGAGATATTTTCAACTCCCGGCAGAGTGATAGAGAAATTATTAACCCGAACTCTTACACAAATAACCAGTATAGCTGGTCTTCGAGATCATTTCGTTTGAACTTCCGTTATAACTTCAGTACGCGTTAAAAAAGTAAACTTTATTTTCCCCATAAGGCGTAAAAAGCTTCTAATTGATTGCCGCAGTTGCAGAAAGCATGATCAAAAAAAGTGTAATAACTTTATTGATCTTTGAATGATTCACCTGTGGCGACTGTTTCACGTTTGAGAAAGGCATTAACCTGCCACATCCGGCTTGCTCTCCATTTGCTTAAACTAGTAATTCCGGGTTTGGGATCATTCGACTTGCAGTACCGATCATGATGAAGTTGACTAAAAAAGAAGCGATCGAGCTCATATCGTCCATAGTAGACAATGAGGCGTCTGAGGACGAAAAAGTAGCTTTTTTTAAATATATCCAGAAGGATTCTGCGGTTAAAAAGAAATATGAAAGTCTTCTTTTTATAAAACAGCTCCTCAAAACCAAGTATTCCCGGGAACAGGCACCGAAACATCTTAAAGAAAAGATTTCCGGAATTATCGATGATATGCAGTGGGAAAAAGAGCAACAGTCAAAAGTGGACAATAGCTCATCCTACCTGAGATCTGAAAGTACATTTGAAGAAAATGGTTATAAAGAATCATCTGGCAATCGGACCAACCCGATCTTTAAACTTTTAAAACCAGCCCGATACCTGGTTGCAGCATCAGTATTATTTATTTTTTCTCTTCTCACAATTGAGTTTCTGGATCATATGTCGAGTGACAGGGTCTTTGTGCGCAACAGCGTTGAATATACGGCGCTGTCTCATTTCAGAACGGGGTCTCATATAGAAGCATCCCTTGCCTCCTTCAAACCTGAATCAATGGAGCATGCATCACAGCTCTTGCAAGAGAAGATGGCTTATTCACCACGCATGCCCAAGATCGAAGGTGCGAGTCTGCGATCAATTGTCCAGACGACATTTGCTCAGGGCCATGAAGTGCCGGTTCTTGATTTTTATCAGGCGGGGATTGATGAAGCCATACATATTTTTGCCTTCAAAGTTGGTGAATTTGACGATCCGCGTATGATGAATCGCGATCCTGAAGCAGTTGAGAAATGCAAGACCTATGATGATTACCACATCAAAAATATTAACGGCAAACATATAGTCTCATGGAAATGGGGTGAATACTGGTACACAGCCGTTTCAAATCATAATGGAAATGATTTGGTAGCACTCCTCGAACCTACAGGAACTATTCCGGGCCAGCAGTCAGACGGATCAGGATCAGAATGGTAGTCGGTTCATAAACACGACGTATCACATCTAACTCTTTTTTAAAACCAAACTTGAGAGTACACTGGTAAGCGTAAGCATGCACTGAACAAATTTGGATCAGTGAAAAGAAGAGATCTCATCAAGTTGTTTTTTGCTAATATCCGGAACAATTGCCCCATCAGCCGGATATCCCGTCACTACAAGAAGATACGGCCTTTCATTTGACGGACGGTCCAGAATCTCATTCAGAAACTTCATAGGGCTTGGCGTGTGCGTCAGCGTTGCGAGACCTGCATGGTGAAGCGCTGTAATAAGCATGCCGCACGCAATGCCAACAGACTCCTTTACATAGTAGTGTTTAATTTTATTCCCGTCACTGTCAAATCCGTAACTTTGTGCGAATACCGCTATTAGATAAGGCGCCGTTTCAAGAAACGGTTTATTTTCATCCGTACCCAGAGGTGCCAGTTTATCCAGCCACTCATCTGGAGCTCTCTCCTTATAAAAAGCACGCTCCTCCTCTTCTGCTGCTTCACGAATTTTCTTTTTGATGTCACTGCTTTGAGCTACAGCAAAGTGCCACGGCTGCAGGTTTGCTCCGTTTGGAGCTGTACCGGCTGCTTTCAGGGCGTTTTCAATTATTTCAGCCGGAACGGGCCGGGATGAAAAATCGCGAACGGACCGGCGTCTTTTAATCTGTTTATAAAACTCTTGTGACCGGGATACCATCGTCTCTTCCGGAAATTCCCGGTAAAACTCTGAAAGGGAAACAAAGCCCTCTTTCTTTGGAGTGGACATTTCATCGTCAGATTGATTCTTTTTCATGCCCTGAATGTACTATTTATCAATAAGAATCTGAAGAAATGAGATGTTCATTGCATCAGCAACTTAAATTTTTGCTGCTGACAACTTTCTGAGACACCTTAATTATTCTGACCAAACGCCTATTTCGTTTCCACCGGGTTCGATGAAATGAAAGCGCCGTCCGCCCGGGAATTCAAATATATCCTTCGTGATCGTGCATCCTTCTTCCATTACGCCAGCT
This sequence comes from uncultured Rhodohalobacter sp., assembly GCA_964625635.1. GTDB lineage: Bacteria > Bacteroidota > Rhodothermia > Balneolales > Balneolaceae > SW132. Next base: position 2,144 of record CAZVEP010000116.1, on the reverse strand, counting down.
AATGTGGCTTCCAGATTCTCACTATAAAGCACTACCAATACTGATGATGGCGGCCGATCAGGCTGACTCCCCGACGAATAGAATCCGCCATTAACTCCAGCTTCCGAAAAAGAGGTATAGTCATCGCCGTAGTCGGTAAAGGACCAGCCAAAAACCTTACTGAAAAATATTTTAGACTCACTGATTTTTATGGTCGGAAACTCAATATAGCTGATGTTGTGATGGTCGCTCATAAAAGGGTTTATTGAAGGGTTAGCAGGTGAAGGATGCCGTTTACTAAGACAATTTTTTCCTTAAAATTTGTTCTTCATAATAGTGAAGCATGAATTATAAATATATAGAAAATAATTTACCGGTTCGGAAAGCTAAACATTTTTTCTTCCTCAAGACCCCTTTGAATCAATTCGCTCACGGTCACAAATCTATATCCCTGCCGCTGAAGGTTTTCGATAATCATTGGCACGGCAAGGCGGCTCTCCTCTCTGGATGGATACATGACATGTAAAAGTATAATTGACCCCGGGGTGACATTCTCTTCGATATGTCCCGCGATAGCTTCGGCACTACTCCCCACATCCGCAAATAACTCTGGTTCTATATCCCATATAACGCTGGTCTGCTCCATATTTTTTAGTATTACGGGCAGCATAAACAGCTTTTTTCCATATGGTGGGCGAAAATAGATCTCCCCATCAAACCCCGCCTGCCGGATAGCATAGTTAGTCCTTTCAATTTCATTTCTGATAAATTCAGGCCTTTTCAAAATCATTTGTGAATGAGAAAACGAATGGTTTCCCACCTGATGTCCGGCTTTTATAATTTTTTCAGCCTCTGCCCTGTTCGATTCTATTTCTCTTCCGGTCAGAAAAAAAGTAGCTGGGATAGCGTATCTATTCAGGACGTTTAGCACTTCATCCGTATAGCCGGGTGTCGGTCCGTCATCAAATGTAAGTGCAACCAGAGAATCAGATAATTCCACACGAGAAATAAGCTCACCCGTAACCTGGAATGTACGCGAATTGCTAAGCTTCCAAAGCCCGAACAATATGGCAGACAAAATCAGTATTGTAAAAAGTAATTTTCTCATTGGTCAGTCAATAAGTCACGGCCTGAAACACATTATTTACAGATCATATATTAATTAAAGCATATTTCAAATATAAAGCTATTGTTCCCATCCGGCCCGGTAATTAATATTTGATCTGCGGGATGTCTTCCGCTTCGCGGATTTTGTTGGATGGATTCTGTACCCCGGACCGGAAATGAATTTCATATTAAACGAGGTGGATTGGATTGGTTTGATTTGACCTAATCAAATCTAATCTGAGCAGTTGCTCTGCAGAGCCCTATTTCCCGGAAATCGAGCGGACAGATTTTTGTAGAGCAACAGCAAGCAGGCCGGCAGGCACAGCTACAATGCTTAATCCGATCATTAGAATAAAAAAGGTAAAAATTTTCCCGCCTAAGGTAATGGGGACAATATCTCCGTAGCCAACGGTAGTAAGAGTGGCTACCGCCCACCAGAGACTGTGAAATATAGATTTAAACGCCTCAGGCTGTGCAACATGCTCAAAATAGTAGATACCTACAGCGGATAGATAAATAAGAAAGAATGTTGCACCAAAAAACACCACCAGCTCTTCTTTGATGCTTTTGAAAGCAATTCCGAATCTTTCAACTGCCCGAATGTATCGAGCCATTTTGAAGATGCGGAAGACTCTTAGAAGCCTGACAATTCGTATAGCCCTTAAATCGACCGTAAAAGTTATGTAAAATGGCAGAATGGCCATCAAGTCAATGATGCCGTAAAAACTAAAGATATACTTGAGCTTGCTGTCTGCCACAAGAATTCTCAGCAGATACTCAACCGTGAACACTGCAACAACCACCAGCTGGGAGATATGCAGAAACTGCTGTGATGTCTCGCCAAGGCCAGGAAGCGTTGAAATTGAAAATGTGATCAGTGAGTAGACAATCAGAATCTGAATTGTCAGATCGAATGCTCTGCCCGTTTTGGTGTCGGTTCCCTCTATAATCTGCTTGAGTGTCATTGGCGTGAAGAGTGCGTTTGACGAATCATTTGTTCTAAAGGTAAGATATCACAAAAAAGCGTATTCCGTGCCGGTCATTAATATTTTGCCGGC
>CAZVEP010000115.1:6852-8995 GCA_964625635.1 uncultured Rhodohalobacter sp. | reverse complement strand
CCACGCGAGTTTAAAGCCCTGAAGCACATAGATATATGGCGTTTCAGGGCTTTCTTATTTTGGGCTATTAAACCGTCTTACATTTGTCAGAGACAAGGTGGGGATAAGGATAGAAGTCACAGCACCTATCTATTCTTGAAAAATTATTTTTCTCAGTCGCTGAGATTCTCTCGCTTCGCAAGAGATAATAAATTTAAGTATGTATCGAAGTAGTTGTACTAATCAGGATTAGCTAAAAACTCTATCCATAGTAAATTTTCTACATCAGTGAATACTTTGAACAGCATAGGTCTGGATATTACGAGGCTCTTCGGTTGGTTGATTGGGAACAGGATTGGGACACGTGGGTCCGGTTTTTCCTAATTGCGGTGAAAGAGACAGCGATTCAAATACAGACAAAAGTGGTAAGTATGTATGAGCTCTATGGACGAGTGAAAGAGGAAATTGTGACGATGAACTCTCAGTATGCCCAGTTGTTTCTTGACTTACTGTTTGAACGGCCAATTATATCCGGGAAAGAAATTGCTCAAAGGCTCGAACAGCCAAGTACACAGACCATTTACAATTTGATGAAAAAATTTGAGAGTGCGGGAATATTAAGGGAAATAACAGGCCAGAAAAGAAACCAGGTGTATGCATTTGATGTCCTGCTGGAGATCATTAAGTAAGTCTTATTCCAGTCAGTTGTACTATGGATTTTCTTAATCTAACAAATCAAGGAAAACTGGAATAAGGGTGGCGGGATGTTGTCATGACTAAAACCCAATTGATTGAGAGTAGATGAATAAAGTGAAAATGTTAATGAATGCGGTTAATCGTTGAGCACACAAACAAACTCTAAAAAACCGCGCTATTGCATGAGCGAGTTGAAAACAGCTATTTATAAAATTGCCCTTTAACTTAAATAGCGAGCATTGTTCTATCAAAAGCACTGAGTTAAGAATTGGGTTTTCATATGTATGTGGTTAAGGAATTAATGAGAGTGATTTCTCATGGTTCTTATACCCGATTAAGAAAGGATTTTAGCCAGGATGACTATTCTGCTTGCTTATGCTGAATTTAAACGCGTCTTTAGTCTGAAATACGGAGTGAAGTGATATGATAACAATTTTCAGAAGGGTACGGGAAAAGCTTATAGCATCGGGGTCGTTTACGAAATATTTGCTGTATGCTGTAGGTGAGATCCTGTTGGTGGTGATCGGGATCTTAATTGCTATTCAGGTTAACAACTGGAATACGAACAGGCTAAACAGTATCGAGGAAAGAGCTCTCCTCAGACAGCTGAAAATAGAATTCCTCATAAATAAAAGCCAGATAGAAGAAAAAATTGCACTGCGAGAGCAGAGTGTGGAGTCGGTCCTGCATATTCTTCAAATTATCGATGATGAATCCGGTTCGGCTTCGGTGGGTAAGCTCGATAGCCTGCTTGCAAATGCTCTTCCTGTGTTTACATTTGATCCTCAGTACGGCGTTATGAATCAGGTGATGGTAGCTGGCAAATTGAGTCTGGTTCAAAGTGATACACTTAGTGAGCTCATTTCAAACTGGAGCGGTATCATAGCAGATATGAAAGAGATTGAAAGTGATTATTCAGAGTTTAACCGAAATGATTATCGCCCTTTCCTTTACAGGCAAGGCAATTACAGAAGCATCATTAACTTAAGGATTCGAAACGGTGTGGTTACCCGAACCCTGCTGAACCAACAGTTTGAGAATACGACCGAAATTGGAGATTCTTCCGAGCCTGCAGATGCCGGGACTTTATTGGCGTCCAAAGAGTTTGAAAACTACATGGCCTCCCTCTATAGTTACACATCATATGTAAACTCCCAATCATATGGGGTCCTTAATTACATTGAGAATGTAGTTGAATTGATTGATAAAGAATTGGTGATTGAATAATGCTGCGCTTCTTCCGACATATACGAAAATCGCTTATGGAACAGAATAAAATCCGAACCTACCTCCTCTACGCCGTTGGTGAGATCCTGCTGGTTGTGATCGGGATCCTGATTGCCCTACAGGTGAATAACTGGAATGAGGAAAGAAAAGCTCTGGATGAACTCAGCCAGTACACGGTCAGCATAATCAGCGACATAGCACAGGATACTCTTCTGCTGCAACGAACCATCTATAACCTGGA
>CAZVEP010000115.1:0-6752 GCA_964625635.1 uncultured Rhodohalobacter sp. | reverse complement strand
CCCATTAAATACGGGAATTGATAATTACAATACCAGCATTTTTGAAGCTATGCTGGCAACCGGCAGTTTGGGTTTGTTTAAGAAAGAAATCAGGGATAAGATTTTTGAGCTCCGCCAATCCCAGTTGAATAGCCTCGACCCCACCAACAGTGATATCTATTTCAACAAGGCCAATGAATTTGGCCGGTACTTCCCTCTATTCGATTCTAATATCGAAGACAAAACATATGCAATGAAGCTTAGAAACGAGATTACAGATGAACGAACGTTCACGATGTTATTCACTGGTTTGGTGGATTACAAATCGTTCATGTTAAACAGTTACCGGTCATTCTACAGGGAAGTTCTTGCAAGCAGTAAAGAATTGATTGAAATTCTGAAAAGGCGGGGGGCATAACATGCTCCGCTTCTTCCGACACACACGAAAAACGCTTATGGAACAGAATAAAGTACGTACTTACACTTTTTATGCGATTGGAGAAGTTGCTCTGGTTATGATTGGGATCTTGCTGGCGCTTCAGGTCAACAACTGGAATGAAGAAAGATTAGACAGGAAAAAAGAACGAGAAATTCTTCAGGATCTTCAGGTTGAGTTTGAAGCCAACCTGTTTGACCTGCAAAGAGTACTGAATCGGCACCGCACCGTTTATGCAGAACTAAAAGAACTGCAAACAATATCACTATCAGGAAATTTTGAAAATACAGATCTGGATAGTCTTACTTTTGGACTCATAAAATGGTTCACGTTTACAGACCGTCCCGGTGCTTCCAGTAATCTGATAAACTCCGGCAATTTAAACCTCATTTCAAATAAGGAACTGAGAGACCTGATCACTCAATGGCCGGGAACAGTGGCAGATGTTAAAGACGATGAAGAGTTTATGGTAGAGTATGCCCGTGAAACATTAATGCCGCTTCTGGCCGAAATATATCCGATTTCCAATATTGAACGGGTCAATGATCGGTGGATCAGCTTTTTTGAAGGGTACATTCCGGATCTTTTTGACCCGGTCATGCCTGTGAAACCGGTGGACTGGGGCAGGGTACTTGAAAACGAAAATTTTCAGAGCCACGTGTCAATGCGAAAGGTATTCCTGGCCCATTCCATTCTGGAGGGAAAACTGGGAGAGAAGGCGTGTCTCGAGATTCTTCGTTTGATCAATGAAGAATTAGGGATATAGCTGTCACAATACGAGAAAGATATGGCCATACTATACCCTGAAATATAGATAGAGGGGATGATATTGGGATATCTGCCACACCCGGATTTTACAGCTGTGTTTTTATTTGGCAGCGCCGGAGGAACATGCATTTTTTTTCTAACCCCATCCGGTGTTTTAATTATATCGGCATTCAAATGTTCTGATAGAATACTTCCATTTAATCGTTCAATGTATGCGTTTTGACTAGGTTTGCCAGTTAGTACACCATTAAATCCTGGTTGATACTCACCGGATATCATAAACTAAAGTTAGATGATAGAACCCAACGCCTTTACAGAAATCTGTGTTGGTAGGTTCGATGATCCTGGCGTGTTTCAAGTGCCGGGTTCATCAATAGTTTGTTCGTCGATCAAAGGGCTTTAAGAACCCTAAAATTAAAATGAATTTACCGGTGATATGATGCAATGGCTTGTAGAAATAACTAACGGTATAGGTACATCGGGTATCTCCGCACTGCTTATTGGCTTGATGGTATTCAGCGTTTCAGCCATTTTTCATGGCAGAAAAGTTGTCAAAGAGCGGCCTAATAACCGGCAGTACCTATTGGCTGCCATGGTACCGTTGCTAACGGGAACGTCCTATCTGTCCATCCTGCTGGGGACCGGTGTTCTGGAGCTGACTGATGGCCGGATATACCACATCGCCCGCTGGATCGACGCGTGTTTCGTGAGCCCGCTGATCGTATTGAACATCGTTCTGCTGCTTGGTCCGCTGAAAGGAAAGCAGGCACATCTTACCACGTTCATGCTGACGGCGATAATTCTAACGATGGCCGGAGGCCTTTTTGCCGGATTACAGACAGACCCGGTCATCGGCTGGATATGGTACGGGTATGGATCTTTGGCGTATCTCGGAAGTGTGGTGCTGCTTCTCATCACTATACCAAAAGCTGCTGAGCAGAAGAATTCCATATCTCTGAATCAATTGACGGCATATCGTCGCTATGCTTCTGTTTTTGTGGTACTATCACTCGCCTTCCCGGTCATCTGGTTTTTTACCCCTGCCGCCCTGGGTCAGCTAACCCTGGATGGAGAGGTGATTGCTTTTCTGCCCTTCGACCTGGCAACCAAAGTCGGACTCATGGTCTTTGTGTCAGGGGCAGGCGAGCGTCTTCAGGGATAGTACCTTGAGGACACGGGTATTGTAGTAAATCGCTTAGCCAGCCCAAACGTCATTTAGTTAGTTTTCGACTATTTCCATAATTAATACGAGTTAGACGCCCTGAGTCAGTCCGGCATGGACAGCCTAAAATCTTCGGTTTCAAAGCGGAAATACAAAACTTGTGAACTCCGAAAAATTCACCGATTTTAAATCAGCAAATCTTCCGTTTAGGTGCACTCATGTTTCAAAGAGATGCAATTTCCAACTGAAGTAAGCGCTACCATAAATAAGATCGTAAAAGTAGATTCAGAGGATTCTTAATGATATCGTGTATGCCAAAAACTCTTTTCAGCTTTCTATTTGTAATCGCATTCCTTAGTTCAGCTCTTCATTCAGGTTTGCAGGCACAATCCAGTGAACTTCCATTTACAGAAATGGACCTCAATAACCTGGATTCCTTTGAATCCCCCTCGGCGAACTGGCAGCTGGCCGGCGACGTCTTTATGGATACCTATCAGGATCAGCATGTGGATGCTATTGACGGCACAGGGGTGTTGGTAAACACTGCAGAGGGAAATCAGCCACAGGACATTTATACGAGCTTGGATCATGGCGACATAGATCTGTCATTTGACTTTATGATGGCCAGGGAGTCAAACTCCGGTATCTACCTGCAGGGCCGCTACGAAATTCAGTTGTTTGATAGCTGGGGTATTAACAAACCAAGGTTCAGTGATTTAGGCGGCATCTACCAGTGGTGGGAGGATGGCCGCGGTGTTGGAGGGACAGCACCAAACGTTAATGCCGCATTGGCACCGGGAGTCTGGCAGCATATGGAAATCAAATTCCGTGCGCCCCGCTTCAACGAGCAGGGTCAAAAGATAGATAATGCCCGCCTGGAGGAAGTGATTCTCAACGGCAAGGTGATTCACACAGACCTGGAGCTCATTCACCCAACCGGCGGAGCGATGAGTAACGAAGAAGCACCTTTTGGCCCTCTTCGTATTCAGGGTGACCACGGGCCGGTAGCGATCAAAAATATCAGATACAAACGGTATGATAACGCCCCGCTGCAGCTTTCGGACATCTCCTATAAGTACTATGAGATGGCGCTTGAAGAGGGCGACGATCCTGCTTCAATCATAGCGTCATCTAACATAAAAACTGAAGGAACAGCTCGACAATTGACGCTTAATGAAATTGAGAGAACCGGAGAGTTTGCAATCGTCTATGAAGGCAGTCTTGAGGTGCCTGAGCCCGGCACCTATTTGTTTGAACTTCGAACTGACGGTGGTAACCTGCTGGAGATAGATGGTAATCTGCTGCTTCAAAACGGTGCTGACAATAGATGGTGGAGCCCTCATACAGCTGAGGTAGATCTCCTGGAAGGCACCCATAATATAACCCTGACCTATTTTCGTGGAGAGGACGGAGACTCACCTGTTCTCTCACTTTTAGCCGAAGGCCCCGGAATTGAAAAGCATGCTTTGCATATGTCTTCTGCATTTCCTGCAAATATCCAAAATGTATATCTGCCCAAACTTATTGATCCTGAGGATAAGCCTATCGTAATGCACGGTTTTATGCAAATGCCAGATCGGGTGCACCCCCATAGCGCAGCGGTGGGTTTCCCAGAAGATGTTCATTTCGGAATCGATCTTAATAATGGCAGTTTGATGAAGATGTGGAAAGGTGACTTTCTCGATGTGTCCTCCATGTGGGTCGGCCGTGGGGGAGGAAATTTGTCGCTAAATGAAAAGGCCGCACTGACGTTCAGCGGGGCACCGGCAATGGCTTTCCTGGATAGCCGCGACACTGCCTGGCCGGATTCCCTTCAGGAGAATGTATCCTTTGATATGCATAACTACCGTTTTGGGAATGAGAACCAGCTTGTGATTAAGTATCAGATGAATGAAATCATATTTGAAGATCACTTGGTCCCTCATAATGATGGTAAAGAACTGATGAGAACAATTCGTATAACTGAAAGTGAATCAGCCAATAATCTTTATCTGCGTATTGCAGAAGGAGACAGTATTTCCGAGCTGCCAAACGGGTTATTCCAGATTAATGATAAAGCCTATCTGATCAACCTCGGGGAGAATATCAAAAGTGAATCGTGGATTCGAAGCAGTGGTGACAGAGTAGAATTACTTGTGCCTGTAAATTCTACTGAGAACACAGAAATCTCATATAGTTTTGTCTGGTAACATTATGAACACCTTTAAGAATCTCCGAATGTATAACCGCATCACAGAAATGAATCGTATGTTATTTTCAAGCTCAGAACAGTTATTTACTCGTTTCTTCTTTTTGTTACTGCTTTTACTAATCTACAGCAATCCGGTAATTGCACAGCAGTCAGCATCTGAAGGTGATGGCGTTAGCCAAATTGATTACTACCAGATTACAACGCTTCCTGCTCCGGATGATGTGGTTCTCGAGGTGGGAGGCCTGACGTTACTGCCCAACGGTAAGTTGGCTGCGGCTACCCGACGCGGAGAAATATGGGTGATCAGCAATCCGGAGATGAAAAACGGCCGTGCACCCGTCTACACCAAGTTTGCCGAAGGGATGTACGAAAACCTGGGTCTTGAATATAAAAACGGATCGTTTTACACTTCCCAGCGTGGCGAATTGACGAAGCTTACCGATACCAACGGTGATGATGTCACTGACCTTTATGAGAGGGTCTACGCCTGGCCTATTTCTGGTCACTATCATGAATATTCGTATGGCCCTGTATTTTTACCCAATGGTGATATGGTCGTGACTGCAAATGTTGCTTTTGGTAATCCAAAGTGGTGGGAAGCGCAAAGCCATGCGCCATGGCGTGGATGGATGATGATTGTGACTCCTGAAGGCGAAATGCGTCCTTTTGCAACCGGGCTGAGATCTCCGAACGGTATCATGGTAAATGATCAGGGTGACATATTCTACTCTGAAAACCAGGGTGACTGGATCGGATCAGGGTTTATTACGCATGTAGAAGAGGGCGACTTTACGGGAAATCCGGCGGGATTGAAATGGGCAGATCATCCACTCTCTCCTGTAGATGTTGATACCTCAGAGATTATAGACAGTGAGCTACCGATGTTTGAAACGGCAAAGCGTATCCCTGCAATGAAATTGCCTGCCGTTTGGGTACCTCACACACTGATGGGTACCTCAACGGCCGGAATGGTCCAGGATACAGCCGGGGTCATTGCGCCATTTAAAGGGCATTATTTTGTGGCTGATCAAGGTCATGCACGGGTTAACCGGGCGACCATGGAGAAGGTCAGTGGAGAATATCAGGGGGCGATCTTTCCATTTATCTATGGGCTTGATTCCGGCGCATTGCGGCTGGCACTGGACGAAAGCCGGGGACAGACAATGTACGTGGGATTGACCGACCGAGGCTGGAGTTCCACCGGCGAAAAGAGCTATGGTCTGCAGCGGGTTGACTGGACCGGCGCCATTCCTTTTGAAATGAAAACCATAACCGCTGTACCTGACGGATTTAACATTGAATTCACCCATCCTGTAGACAGAGAGATTGCCGCAGATCCATCGCTTTATAATCTCACAAGCTTTACTTACAGATACCAGTATGAATATGGCAGCCCGATCATTAACCAGGAGAATGTACCGGTGAAGGGACTGCAAATCTCAGATGACGGAATGAATGTGCGCCTGGTGGTTGATAACCTGCGCCAATACTATATTCATGAAGTTAAGCTGGGTGATATTGAATCTGAATCAGGCACACCGTTACTGCATGATGTGGGATATTATACATTGAACAACATTCCTTCAGGACCAGCATTGAGCGAAAGTGAGTGGACGGCAGCTGCATCAGGATCGTCGGATGATTCATCGGTCAGCAACTCGCTCGAAACGATGGAACCATCCGTAAGTCCGGATAACGTGGACGCTGATCCGGCAGATGAGATTTCAGAACCTGCGGTTAAGCGACAGCTGGAAATGCCTGACTCGTGGAATGGAAGGGTTGACCAAACAATCGAGATGGGCACAGTTCCGGGGCTGGAATATGATAAAGATGCTATTGAAGTGAAGGCCGGCAGCCGTGTACGATTTACATTCAATAACACCGATGATATGCTGCACAACGTGGTGATCGTCAAACCGGAAACGGCCGACCAGGTGGGTGAGCAGGGGATGAATCTTGGCTTGCAGGGTGAGGCGATGCAGTATGTGCCGGATTCTGATAATGTGCTTTATCACACCAGTATCGTCCAGCCCGGATCATCAGAAACGATCTACTTTACGGTTCCGGAAGAGCCCGGAACCTATCAATATGTGTGCACCTTTCCGGGGCACTATATCACGATGCGGGGAACACTGGTTGTGACGGAGTGAACTTAAGAATATCGAACAAGGAATGACGGTTGAACCGACGAATACTGAACAAGGAATGACGATTGG
>CAZVEP010000114.1:0-9173 GCA_964625635.1 uncultured Rhodohalobacter sp. | reverse complement strand
ATATATAGATAAAAACAGCTTATTCAAATGATGACAGCGCCGGAGGTGCGGTATAACCGTGCCCCCGCAAAGCACTTATATCTATATTTACCCAGATCTTATGTTATTGGAATCTAGAGCTTTATGAAGAGTTGTAGCCAAACGAATAATGCCTTACCTACGGCGCTTCATTCGTTATCGGTCACGTTACACCCCTCAGAATCACTGCGTGATCCTGAGGGGCTACGAACATGCCGCCCCGACACGGGGCTGGTTTATCTTATGAAATAATGAAAACCATTCATTTTAAATACTTTCAAATAGCTACTCTTTGTGTTCCTTCGGGCCCTCGAGACTTCTTGGCTGATTTCACGAATCTCAAGTGCTATTGAATCGTTATTTTCTCATAGAATCCACTGCAGAAGAAGTCTTTCTATTTTTTTATACCAGCTCGCCCATAACCCTCTCCGGATCTGGATAAATAGTTATTTCGCGTTCTCTTGTCTTACTGGCGACCACACCCGGCATATCTGCCTCACCGGGATCAGTCCACGATAGCTGGTAGTGTAGATGGGGATGCCAATTGCCGTTTTCGTGAGGCTCTCCGAGCCAACCCACCGGCCGGCCAGCTGAAACCGCCTTTCCCGGCCTCATGTGCTGCAGAGAAGCTTGTGACAGATGACCATAAAGCGCAAAAAGATTTTTTTCTGCAAAATCAAGATAATGTCGCAGCACAATCGTAGCGCCATAATTTCCATCTTGATCGTGAAATGCCGTATATGCAACGACTCCGTCCAGCGGAGAATATACAGGCTCACCGGCCGGGGCCCATATATCGATTCCCATGTGAACATTACGCGTGTTTTTATATTGCGGCGCCGTGTACATGCCCTTGCGCTGCACATTATATCCGCCGATTGCCCAGCCCTGCTTGAGAAGTGATGGATCAAAGCCTCCGGCAAAATCGACCCTCGGGATCGGTTTAAATGGCGGTTTCATTACGGGTTTTGATGACAGCTGCCTAAATGTTTCCAAGTCTAATCATCCAAATAGTTTTTTTTAAGGCTAGTCTGCCACCTTTTTCTCAATGTAATCAGAGCTCATCAGCCCGAGTGCTCCCATGTACTTCAATTTGAAACGAATCATATCACCAACTTTATATCCCTTCGGATTTTCTCCGACATCCAATACGAGCATGTCTGAACTGGCGTCTGAGATAGTAATGCTGTCGTTTACCGGAATGAGGTAGTTAGGCTGAATATCGAGTGTTCCGATATCAACAATCGCCCGGTAAGCTGTTTTCCCGCGGTCGTCTTCATTGATGCTTGCTGTTTTACCCTGTGGATTAACGCCAAGATCTCCAGAAGGAACCATAGGTTTTTCTGAAATTTCAATGATTTGCGTGTAGAGTTCCAGTACCTGATCACTCATTCCTTCAATTACTCCATCAGAAAAGAGATCTTTCCCAAAGAAAAGAGCTTCTCCAATCCTGAAATGATTAATTCCTTCTGGCAGCTGATTATTAAGGAGTAGTGGTATTGTAACGGTTGTTCCACCTGAAACGAGTGGAATCTCTTTTTTAAATCGCAATTCAATGATTTGCTTGTAAAGCGCAAGCTGAATTAACTTATCTCCGTCGGGCATAACTCCATGAAGACAATTTAAGTTGGTTCCAAGCCCCACAACTTCAAGGCCGGGGAGTCGGAATACCTTTTCATAAAAGTCCACCAGGTCGTCTCGCATTACGCCTTCCCTGAGATCACCCATTTCAATCATGATGATCACTTTATGAACTTTATCCTGACGAACAGCCTCTTCAGAAAGCTCATGCATAGTTGAAAGCTCTGTATTCAGGCTTATATCGGCATATTTAATGAGATCTGGAATTGTGTCTTTCGGGGGAGGCTTGATGTATATGGTAACCGTATCCGGGTCTATATTTTTCACGACCTTCAGGTTACTTATCCTTGAGTCGTGTACTTCACCCACACCCAGATCCGTAACCTCATTAATGAAGTCACGGTTGCCGCATAGTAATTTCGTTGTGATTCCCCACTTGATACCATTGTCTTTGAAGAGCTTATCGAGATATTCGTAGTTATGGCGGAGTTCGCTTCGGTAGAGTTTTACGTATGCCATTTATTTTTTAAGCCTCATTTCGAGGTATTTATTTGTGAATCCAAATTTTTCGTAAAGAAACTTTGCCGGGTTTTCAGGCTCCACATGCAGAGCAATATCACCGTCAGTTTCTTCAATAATATGTTGCATGAGCGACTTTCCAACGCCCTGCCCGCGTGTTTTGGAGTGTACAGCAATATACACAAGGATATTCTCAGGAATATACCCGCTCATGTTGGTATTGTTGATAATAACGACTCCCAATATGTCATCTGAATCATGAGCCACAAGGATAAATCCGTCCTGACCTGGTGCATCACCATATGCATAGCCAATACATTTCAAAATCGCTTCTTTGGAATCGCCGTACTCATCAAGATTCTTATACAAAAACCCGGCGATCTGTTCCCGGCTAAATCCTGTGGGATTATCTTCATCTGATTTTATAATACTATACTGTATATCCATTGAACTCAATTGGTTTGATTTCCTTTCGTCACAAGGCTTACTCCGACAAATGCGATTGCGGATGCTGTAATTCCAAAAAGGTTGGGATCTAAACTATATGGCAAGTTAACCTCTAAATATCGTAAACCTAAGGTTGTGCTTCCACCAATAATCATAGCAGCCATTGCACCCGAAGGAGTACTCTTTTTCCAGTAAAGTGCCCCTATAACAGGTACAAACAAGCCTGAGACCATAAATGCATATGAATCAAGCATTAACGTTAGTACATTTTCCATGGTACTTGCGAGCAGAAGTGCGAGAATCCCGATAATAAGCGTCACAACCTGGGAAATCCGGACAAAGCCCCCGCTGTCCGGATCAAATTTCGTAAAACGCCCGATAAGATCCGTCACGATGTTCCCTGACGACGCCATCAGGCAACTGTCGGCCGTTGATAAAATCGCTGAAAAATACGCTGCCATCATGACCCCTAAAAAACCTACAGGCAGTACGGTTCGCAAAAGCATGGGTAATCCGGTTTCCGGATCTGTATCAGTAACATTTGCCGCGCCCAGGTAGTCGAACATCCCCTGGTCGGCAGCCACACGGGCAAAAAGGCCTAGCAGTACGCCCAGAAATGCCATGACCGGCCACTCAAATAGTCCGGCCAAATACCAGGCACGTTTTGCAGTTTTTTCGTCACGGGAGGCATAGATGCGCTGATAAAGCGTCATTCCCACAAACCAGATGGGGATAATGGTAACGGCCCAATAAACAATCTCCTGCCAGGATACATTGGTGAGCGTCAGCATTGAGGGATCAACAGTAGCGCGAATTGCTTCAATACCGCCAATTTCTACATATGAAATGGGTACTCCAACAAATAGAAGCCCGATCATCAGCAGTGCCCACTGTATGGTATCAGTATATATAACAGCTTTTAAACCTCCCATCACGGTGTAGATCACGGCTACGCACCCCATAATAAGAAGAGCTGTTTGTACATCAAGCTCTGCGAATGTACCACTTGCCAGTTTAGCTCCGGCCAGCATTTGCGAACTCGTAAATCCAGCATATCCGATCGCAGAGATTATTGCAGCAATGAACGCTACATTTGGACTATAGTAGTGTCCAAAAAGCTGGGGAAACGTGTAGGCTTTATCAAAGGCGGGATTTCGCTTTACCTTTGGAATCAAAAAAACAGCGGCAAGCCATGCACCAATCAGGCCCGTAAACAGCATCCATGAACCCGAAAGCCCCATCACGAACCCAAGTCCGCCCAGACCAATAGAGAATCCTCCTCCCACATCAGTCGCAACAACTGAAAGCCCGATATGCATGCTGTTCATGTTACGGCCACCCACGTAGTAATCATCTCCTCCCTTGTTTTTCCTGAAGAAGAAATAACCAAAACCCAGCATTCCAAGGATGTAAAAAACAAAGATCGATAGGTCAACTGGATGCATGGGGGGTGCTTAAACCGATTCGTCGAAACGTGTATGAAATCAGTTGATGAGAAATAACTTTTGTCAGGATATTAAATTGGCAATTTCTGATAGCAAATAAAGATAAGGGTAATCGATGCGCCCATCAACCGAATGCCATAATTGTAATAAGGCCGGTGCAATAGAAAATCAAAAAAGTTTTATGCCAGTGTTGAAGAAAATTTCCTGAAATAACTCTTTTGACAATTTTTTTGCGAATCAAGCTTCACTCTTTCCATTTTAATGGCTTCATAAATAGGAACGCGTCAATCTATTCGTGATAATAATCCTAAAGTAATCCTTGTGAATTGTCGACATGTCAGCTGCGCACGAAATCAAATAATGGACGATAGTCATTTCTATCAGCAGACCTAAGTGCCTGTATGTAAGTTGCTCTAACATCTCCCTCTTTAATCAAACTGTCTGATCCCCAACTAAACGGTTCTTGATCGAATGTTTTCTCGAGCAGAACATCTGTCATAATACGTGCATGACGACCATTGCCATTTGGGAATAGGTGAATATATACTAATCGGTGATGAAACCGTGCTGCGATCTCATCAGGCGGGTAGGTTTCATTGTCTATCCAGTATCTGGTGTCATCTAGCAATTGTCTTAAGTGTATTGGGACCTGTGCCCAATCTACACCAATATTCTTATCAGTTCCGCGATATATCCCAGCCCATGACCATACTTTTCCAAGCATCTTTTTATGAAGTGAGCGAATAAACTTTTCACTAAGGAGATCTTTTTGCCTCATACGATTTAACCAACTATAGGCATCGATAATATTCCTTTGTTCCCATTCGTTGAGCTCCTCCCGCGTACTAATATGAGAAATGAGAAGTCCTTCTTTCTCATCCTCATCAATTGGAGTCGCTCCCACCGGATACTCAAACATCTACTGATCCCAAAAGGTTTTAGGCTCTTCAACCATAATTTTATCAACCAGATCATTGAGGGCCTCTTTCTGTTCTTCCTCTGAAATCTCCTGTGACTCAAGTTTCATAGAGTGATCTACACGATTCAATCGCTCCTTGGCAATTTTCATGGCTTGTTGCCGTACAATTTCTTCAAGATCATGCTCCGGTACAAATCCATAGACAAACTTTACCCCCAAGCCGTTAGCCATTTTCTTCAGGGTGGAGAGTTTTATATCACCGTTTGCTTCAGCCTCTTCAATCCGATAAACACGTGAACGGTCCAAGTTAACTCGACCACCTAATTCTTCTAATGTCATCCCCAGACCTTCACGGATAGCATTTATCCATCCACCTGAAGGCACTGTCATTTTCAGGAGAGGTTTTAGCTTTTTCAATTTTTTGTCAAGTTGTTTCCGTAAAAGCTTTTTATCCCAATAATTCATACCTATTCCATTTCGCTATATTAACCGCAGTTGTTAATATTTGTAACAACAAAACAATATTATACGTTGTTATAAATAACAATAAAAATATATATAATGTTGTTATAAATAACAACATTTTTAGACACTTCGTTGTTATTTAGGACAACTTATACGCATATACATCCATATTTATTTTTGAATAATGCATCATATATAAGTACAAGTATAGCCGTAGATGCTGAGAGAGTTGAGAGTGGGTGAGTAAGAGAAAGTTTGATTTATTCCATTCCCGAAATAAAAAAAGCCACTAAACGTGAACTAAAATTAGTGGCGGGGTATGATTCTGCACCCCAATGCATCCCTGCGGGATAACCGCGCGAAACTACTGCACATGACAAAAGCCTGGATTCTATCAAACTAAAAAAGCCAAATCGCTCTATAGAACAACAATTGGGCTTTGTAAGAAGTGGCGGGGTAGGATTCGAACCTGTGTCCGCCAGCCGGCGGATATGAGCCCGAAGAGCCATCTCACAACGCTTAGACAAAAAGTATATTCCAAAAAAAAAGCTCAACCGTCGATAAACAGTTGAGCCTTGAAAGTGGCGGGGGTAGGATTCGAACCTACGACCTTCGGGTTATGAGCCCGACGAGCTACCAGCTGCTCCACCCCGCGATGTCAATAGATCAGTAATATAAGGATTTCAAATAACCTATGTCAACGCATGTTTTAAATATCTTCACTTATTTGTCAAACGAACTATTGGCCGGCTTATTTCTTTAGATTTCCGTTTCGTTACTGCCTCTGCTTATCATTATCTTCATATGACAGTTTTTATCCAGACTCACACTTAGTAATCGTTTCATGACCACAACTGAAGAAGCAATCAAACTTGAGAACCGCTACGGTGCCCATAACTATCACCCCCTGCCCGTTGTACTATCAAAGGGTGATGGAGTGTATGTTTGGGATCCTGAGGGGAATCGGTATTACGATTTCTTGTCGGCTTACTCAGCAGTAAACCAGGGTCATTGTCACCCTAAAATTACCGGCGCACTCAAAGAGCAGTCTGAAACGCTCACCCTTACATCGCGTGCATTTTATAACGATGTACTCGGCCCATATGAAAAATATATCACAGAATATTTTGGCTTTGATAAGGTACTGCCCATGAATACCGGAGCAGAAGGTGTAGAAACCGCCATCAAAATTTGCCGGAAATGGGCCTACGAACGTAAAGGCATTCCAGAGAATAAAGCAAAAATTATCGTCTGCACCAACAACTTTCACGGGCGGACAACAACTATTATCTCATTTTCGAATGACGAGGGAGCCCAGCGTAATTTTGGACCTTATACACCGGGCTTCATCAAAGTTGAATACAATAATATTGAACAGCTCGAAACTGCGGTAAAGGAAGAAAATATCGCCGGCTTCCTGGTTGAACCTATTCAGGGTGAAGCAGGAGTTATGGTCCCGGATGATGATTACCTGAGAAAAGCTAAATCTCTTTGCAATGAAAACGATGTGCTTTTTATAGCCGACGAAATTCAGACGGGAATAGCCCGTACCGGGAGTTTACTTGCAGTATGCGGTAACTGTACCTGCGAGGGACATTGCGAACGCCAGCCCGAGACTTATGCAAAGCCTGATATTCTTATATTAGGAAAAGCACTATCCGGTGGTGTATATCCGGTGTCGGCCGTTTTAGCTGATAAAGATGTCATGGATGTGATCCGGCCGGGACAGCATGGTTCAACCTTTGGCGGGAATCCATTGGCCGCAAAAGTGGCTATAGCTGCACTTGATGTGGTTAAAGATGAACACCTGGCACAGAACGCCCGAAATCTGGGCGACCTCTTCCGAAAGCAGATGAATGACTTAAAAGCGGAGACGGAGCTCATCAGGGAAGTGAGAGGAAAGGGGCTTCTAAATGCCATAGAAATTAACGACAGTCCGGATAGCTCAACTGCGTGGGATATATGTGTTCAGCTTAAAAATAACGGGCTTCTTGCCAAGCCTACTCACGGAAATATTATTCGCTTTGCGCCGCCGCTCGTGATGACAGAAGAGCAGCTTCTCGATTGCGCCGGTATTATCAGAAAAACTATACTGTCTTTCGCTCAAAAGACTCAAAATTCGAGCGCCATTCACGGTTAGTTTTATTATTCCGGGATTCTTACCTTTCATTAGCTTCGATTTCTTAAAAAGATGATGTGTGTTATTATTGTTTAAACACTGAAATTTCACCAACATAGAAGTGAGCCTGTATATTTATTCTTCCGGATTGCTATTTCTTTAACTGTTTGATTTTTGACACCTCTCTTTATTATCATGCAGTTATACAGAGTGCAGATCATCCAGAAAAAATAGGAGCTAAACGAAGTGATATCCCCAAAAGACGTACGTCCTACTCTTCAGAAACATATTCTTGCTGATGGTTACGAAATGGTTCTTGATCTCGAAAAGAGTAAAGGTGCCTACCTTCATGATTCAACCTCCGGTAAAGATTTCCTTGACTTTTTTACTTTTTTCGCGTCCAATCCGCTGGGAATGAATCATGACAGGCTGGCCGGTGACCCGGAGTTTGTTGATCATCTCGGCAGAACAGCAATAAACAAGCCTTCCAACTCCGACGTATATACCGAGGAAATGGCTCATTTTGTCGATACGTTTGCTCGAGTGGGAATACCCGATTACATGCCCTACACCTTTTTTGTCTCCGGTGGTGCCCTGGCAGTTGAAAATGCTTTGAAAGTGGCATTTGACTGGAAGGTTCAGAAAAATTTTGAAAAAGGTTATCGAAAAGAACTGGGACACAAGGTACTGCATCTCGACAAAGCGTTTCACGGACGAAGTGGTTATACGCTTTCTCTTACAAACACTGATCCCAAAAAAACAAAGTATTTTCCAAAGTTTGACTGGCCCAGAATTCATAATCCTGCTGCCCATTTTCCGCTCAATGCCGACAACCTTAAACATGTTATACAAGAAGAAGAGCTCGCGCTAGCCCAGGCTCGCCAGTATCTTGAAACGTACAAAGATGATATCGCATGTATCTTACTTGAACCGATTCAGGGTGAGGGCGGAGATAATCATTTTAGAAAAGAATTTCATCAGGGATTGCGCAATCTCGCAGATGAGTATGATGTGCTGCTGGTTTATGATGAAGTTCAGACCGGTGTGGGGCTCACTGGAAAATTCTGGGCTCACGAACATTATGTTGTGCCTGATATACTCGCCTTTGGAAAGAAAGCCCAGGTTTGCGGAATTCTGGCAACTGACAGAGTTGATGATATTGACACCAATTGTTTCCATGTATCATCGCGCATTAACTCTACATGGGGCGGCAACCTGGTTGATATGGTCCGCTTCGATCGGATCCTGGAGGTTATCGAAGAAGAAAATCTGGTTGAGAACGCAGCGGATGCAGGAGCACATTTACAAACGAAGCTGGTTGAATGGGCCGACACATCGGAATATCTCAGTAATCCACGTGGCAAGGGGCTGTTCTGTGCAATAGATCTTCCCGACACTCACTCCAGGGATGCCGTTGTTAAAGAATGCCTGAAAAATGGTCTTATGATTCTGGGATGCGGCACGAAGTCAATTCGGTTCAGGCCACCGCTAACCATTAATAAAGAGCAGCTGGATGAGGGTGTTGATATTTTAAAGAAAAGCTATAAAACCGCTCTTGGAAAATGTCCTGTTGCCGGAGAATAGAATAACGAATGCCGAAGGTGTTGATAATCAATTGCTTCGGCATTCGTAAATCAAAATTCACTATTCATTAGTACAA
>CAZVEP010000113.1:0-9512 GCA_964625635.1 uncultured Rhodohalobacter sp. | reverse complement strand
TTTCAACGGCTTTATCAATTGCACGGTCGTACTGCCCCCGTTCCAGCAGTTTCTGCGACGATGTACACGAGACGACAAATAAAAACAGAAAAAAAATAACGGAATAACGTTTCATAGCGCAAAATTTAAATTGTAAAGTAAAGAGCATCCTGGAGTGTTTACCCGAAAAGACCAGCCGGGTTCGGTTAAATATTATAAACATTGTTATCGGTAAATTCTGCAAAAGCTCTATTCCGTTGTCTGATTACTTTAATATTCACAGGTTTGATATTTACCCGGTGACTCTTCTTTACTATTCCTTTAACAGAATTAAATTATCATATCACTGTAGTTGGTCGACGCCCGTTGATGGATGGCGCTCTTTCCGACCTAATAAATCGCCCGATCGTACTGACCTTCATTCAAAAGGTTTTGTGAAGATGTACATGAAACAAGAAACAGGATGGCAAAAATGAGAATAGAATTAGCTTTCACGACTAGTTTCGTATGATTGAAAAGGAGTATCACAGATATCTAACTCCAAAAGAACAGGAGAATTGTATTCTATTCAACATGGACATTTATCGACTCATTTGCAATTTCCTCTAAGACACGCTGGTGGTGATTAAACTGGTTAACCTTTTCCATTATGGTGAAATGACTGTATCTTTTCGAGCTCAGCAAATGATTTATCAGTTCACCAGAAAAGAATTCCTAGATGACCAAAAAGGCTGTATTTCTCGTCACCCTGCTATCATTTTTTATCGCTACTGATACACTGGCACAAATGGAGGTTAAATTGGATTCTATATCCGTCACGGCGTCGCGTATACCTATGTCGGTATCTGAAAGCGGAAAAAATGTATCGATCATCACCCAACGTGATATCCAGACCATGCCGGTGAACTCTGTAGATGAACTGCTGAGATCACTCCCCGGCGTAAATATCAATGCACGTCAGGGCTTTGGCGTGCAGGCTGATGTGGGCGTTCGCGGCAGCACTTTTTCACAAGTGTTGTTTATGCTCGATAATGTGCCTTTAAATGATCCGCTAACCTCACATTTTAATACAAATATTCCGGTTTCACTTTCTGAAATTGGACAAATAGAATTGGTTCGGGGCCCTGCCAGTGCATCTTTTGGTGCAGATGCAGTTGGCGGCGTGATTCACATTAAAACGAGAGGATATCTTCGGCGGCAGATTGATGCAGGCAACAATCTGGATACCAATGTCTTTGCTGATTTAGGTGCGGGTCAGCACAATCTGTTGACGGGCGACCTGGGCATTGACCTTCATAAAAACAGGTGGCGGTTTTCTACTTCTGTACGACATGTTTCATCAGACGGCGAGGAGCTGCAAAACCCGGTGTTTGAACCGGGCTCGTCTGAAGAGGAGACGTATGATAATTATTTTGAGATGACTAACTACACCACGGCGCTCTCCTATCGGCTAACAGATGACCTGACTGTATACACCCGCGGCGGCCTCGATAAACGTGATTTCAGTGCCCGGTATTTTTACACCCGCAGCACATTTGATAAGTCTGAGGAGCAAATTTCAAGCCGCTGGGGCCTTGGCGCGATCACGTTCGAGCGAGGTTCACATCGGTCTGAAATTAATGTATCCTACCGAAATGTCGACGACACTTTTGACTTCATCCCCGGTGTGATAACGCCCAACGAGCATACCACCGATCAGCTGTTCCTGAATCTCTCGCACCAGGTGGAGTTCAGCGGTGAGTCGATATCAAACCGGTTCAATTATATTCGGGTAATGGTCGGCGGACAGTACCTTGACAAGCAAATCGAAAGTACCGACCGGGGTAATCATCAAACCGATATGGGTGGGATATACTCCATCGGGCATTTTAGCTGGGTGAATGGTCTTAGCATCACGGCGAGTACACGAGTTCAGTTTGATAGTATTGCTTCCACAGAATTCTTACCACAGTTGAGCGCATCTTATGATCTGGGTGACGTGACTTTGAGAGGATCTGCTGGCCGAGCCATTCGCGTAGGTGACTTTACCGAGCGGTATATTTCCTCACAAATACCAAACCTGGCCCCGGGACGAAACATCGGAAATCCGGACCTTCAGCCCGAGCGCTCCTGGACAGTGGATGCCGGCCTGGACTGGCGCCCTGGCAGCCGTGTCAAACTATCACCCACGGTATTCTATCGAACATCCAGCAACCTGATTGATTACGCACTGACTAACTCTAACGATATTACCAATGCGGACAATCTGCAGCCAAATGAAACTTACTTTTATGCAATGAATATAGAGCAGAGCAGCGCTGCAGGGTTTGAATTTCTATCTGATGCCGTCCTCAACCTGAGCAACAGCCAATCTTTCGGTGTTCAAACCGGTTACACCTACATCCGCACGACAAGCAATGGCGAATCTCCCTCTAAATATATCGCCAACCATCCCAAACACCAGGTCAATCTCGGGCTGCAGTTTAATACATCCCGGGGATCGATTCATTCCGAAAACAGCTACCGTGTAAGGTCTGAAGAATCTGCTGACCTGATTGACGGTGAAGTGCCCAACGGATACTTTATCTCAAACCTGAACCTGCAGGCAAGTCCTGGTTGGTCACCTGCAATGCTTTACGTTCGGATCATGAACCTTACCGACACACAATACCAGGAGATCCTTGGTGCCCCTATGCCGGGCCGATGGATAATGGGTGGTCTTAAGCTGGATTTTTGAGATTTTTCGAAGTGATTGTTTCGAGTAACACAAAACCGAACACTCTCTTTTGTGAACTCCCTCTTGACAGTATGATTGCTATACATTCATTTGTTTTTCAAAGGTATACTCGCAACCATGAAGTAAAATTCGCAACAATAACTGATATATTACCTGTTGAAAAGTATGAAAAATGAAAAATCGAAAGATATAACTTTTGGAGCCGGTCTGGGTATCGTATTTGGTGCAGCGTTTGGCAGTATAGCGATTGGTTTAGTGATGGGGGCAGCTTTTGGGATGGCAGCCGGCCCTTCAATCCGAAAGTTGCTCGAACCTTCAAAAGGAAAGTAACACAATCCGCAAATTTTCGTAGTTTTTACGAGACTACGAAAAATTCATCAAGTTAAAACCAAAATCATACCTTCATGGCATATTTTCGATCATCAATCATTTTGATTTTTACCTGTCTTATTTTGGGTCTTCCTGTTTCAGCGCAAGATTCAATCGATACAGAAAAACTGGATCGGTTTTTCACTCAGCTATCTGAAAACAATCGATTTATGGGATCTGTTGCCATCTTATCCGGTAATGATATTGTTTTCGAATCTGCATACGGTGTGATATCTGCTGATGGAAAACCGGCAACGACCGAAACGGTTTACAGAGTTGGATCCATCACAAAAAGCTTTACGGCCGCTATGATCATGAAACTGGCTGAACGGGACAGCCTATCGCTTGATACGACACTCGAAAACTACTTCCCCAATCTGCCGAACGCGGATGAGATCACGATCGAAATTCTTCTTCGTCACCAATCCGGGCTTGTGAACTTCACCAACATGCCTGATTATGTAAGCTATTTTGAAGATGAAACATTTCGGGAACAGATGCTGAACCGTTTCCAAGAAGCCGGGACCTCGTTTGAGCCCGGTGAGAGTACCGAATACAGCAATACAGGATACGTGTTGCTTGGGTATATCGTGGAAGATGAAACCGACCTATCGTATACCGATGCACTTCAACAGATGATAACCGGGCCACTTGATTTAAGTTCTACTTATTACGCAACCGGAATTGATCCAGATTTGAATGAAGCGGACTCTTTTACCTTTCAGGAGAATGACTGGGTGCCTGCTTCGCGTACTAACATGTTCATTCCCGGTGGAGCTGGTGCAATTGCTTCAACAGCCGAGGAAACTGCACGCTTTTTCCGAAATCTATTGAAAGGTGATATGCTTACAGAAGAGTCTTTGAGAGAAATGACGGCGTTTGAAGGATCGTATGGGTTGGGTCTCAGCAGGTTTCCTTTTGGCGACCGAACGTTTGTTGGGCATAACGGTGGAATTGATGGCTTCAGATCTAACGCCGCACATTACGCAGATGGTGATCTTACTATGGCTATTTTGAGCAACGGACTCAATTATAACTTCAACGATATTTTGATCGGAACATTGAGCATCGTATTTGGCCAGGATTACGAGATTCCAAATGTTGAAGAGAGGGCCGCCTTAACTCTTCCAAAAGATAAGCTTGAAAAGTACACCGGCAGCTACAGCTCTTCTAATTTTCCCTTAGACATCGAACTGTTCCTTGATGGAGATAATTTAATGGCACAGGCAACCGGCCAGGGTGCTTTCCCCCTCACCATCTACAGCGAAACAACGATGGCATTTGAACAGGCCGGAATTGACATGGAATTTAGCGATTTCTCAGATGGCAGATATCATGCATTTCGTTTTACTCAGGCCGGCCAGCAGTTTGATTTTATGCTTCAGGAAGACTCAGAATAGCCAACAGATTTCCCCCGGAAATGTAGATCTGACATTATTCATCTTACTGCAGATTAATCCGTATACCTGACTGAATGTATGAATTTGTGTATTCCCGGTAGAACGCTGAGGTGAGCCGTTCCCGCGTGGATGATCGTGAGATAAAGCGCGCCTTCACATTCAGAAAAATATTGCTGCCAAGATCAAACTCAACGTCGGCATCACCGGTCCAGTAGCCATAGAAAAGAGTCTCGCCGGAGGATCCAACCTCAAAATTACTGAAGCTTCTAAGTGAGCGCTCAATTCCAGCTGAAACTTCTGCTCTGCCCAGCCTGAGATCAACATCAGTTCCAAATTCGATTTCATGATAGTCGAGCAGTGATGAAGGGTGATCATAAAACAGTGTCCCCGTTACTGGAAACTCAACTTCAAAACGATCTTGCCGGCTTTGGAGCCTGTACAAAATCTGGGTTTCTATCTTTGTAAATTGACGAAAATCTTCTTCAGAAGCGGTTTCAGGTGTATCAAAATCTGTGGTTATCTGGTCGCGATACTGCGTTCTGTTTTCGATTTCAAATTCATGGTTAAAACGGCCTTTACCATCGATTGACTGCTTGAAAAGCGCCTCAAAATAGTACGCATCATAAGAAGTCTGTTTATCATTGCGGCGATCGTATCGCCGGTTCCGGTACATAGTTTCAAATCTCAGCCATGCAAGGTTTCCCAGGTAAAAATCGATTTCCAGCGGGATGCGCAGCTGCCGGTAGGATAATCGGGAACTAAACACCGGATCGGTTGCCGCAATGCCGTCCTGCTGCTTGCTCGAAAATTCAGGACTCAGTTCAATATATTTACGATCAGCAAAATTACTTCTGTAGGACCCGCCCAAGTTGTACGAAAATTCGTGGGCCTCCGCAGCCTGGTGGTAAAGATTGGTGCTAACATCAGACTCCAAACGCAGTCTGCTGTTCTCCCAATCGAACTCATAGCCAATCTCAGCAGATAGCTCATTGAAAGAGGAATTTTTCCACAGGCGGTTCCGACGCAGGGTGTCATTGTTTTCTACAACCCGATTCGGATTCTGAAAAATATTCCACTCATACCCCTGGTTTATCCCGGTTTCGATATCCCATTGGGCAGAAACTGTTATGGGTAGTGCGATAAGAGCTATCAGACCAATTATTAGTTTCTTCATATCACTCGTCTTCGTTGTTCAATGCAATTCTTATGTACGAATTCGGTGTGGTGCTTTGAGCCTCCTCAACTGTGTCGACATCAACAACCAGCGGATCGACTTTCTGACTCCATAAAAATGAATCAGTAGCCGCAATACAAAAGAGTGCTGCCAGTAGAATTAAATATGGTGTTTTAGACTTAAGAGCTTTCATATGTGTTTTGTTGAATGATCGTTCTGTAAGTAATACAATCGAGATCCACACGTCCCCTAATACTTATTGGCATTAAATTGCGGGTGTCTTCCAAAAAAAATGATCCCCTGTGTCTTGAAGTAGATTTTATACTTCATTGCAACGATCCGATCAAAACTCATTCTGTTCATACCTGAGTGCTGGTTGCATGTATCTTAGACATCAATCCTGCTTTATTCGCCATTTGGATACTCAAACCCGGTCTCACATTAATCTCAAGCACTAGCGGTCCCTTATTCTTGTCGATCACAATATCAATGCCAAGATATTTTAGGGGAAATGCTTTAGAAACCTCACCCGCTAAATCCATGACCTCCTTCCATTGTGGAATTATTTTTCCGGGGATTTTTATGTTGCTGTCGGGATGTGTTTCTATATAGGATTTCCCGTTATAAGCGTAGGTTAACGTACCACTGTTTATATCGATCCCCACTCCCACGCCACCCTGATGAAGGTTTGCTTTCCCATTTGATTCACGGGTCGGTAATCGAAGCATACCCATAACAGGTTTATCTGCTAGTGTAATAAGACGAATATCCGGAATGCCTCCACTGTAAAAAGCTGTCAGTTCAGGATGCGGCACTATCAACTCTTCAAGAATTGCTCTGTCATCATCTCCGCCGGAAAACATGCCGAAGATAATATTCGCGATATGAGTAAATATCTGCGTTTCACTAACAGGTTTTTCACCCTGATACCACTCTCCATCCCGCCGTCGAATTAGTAAAATGCCGTTACCCCCTCTTCCGCTGGCCGGTTTAATCACAAGATTTTCGACATCCCGCTTCTGTTCCCAAATTCGTTTAATATCACCTACACGGCCTATTGCAGCATAGGTTTCAGGGCAGTTCAGACCGTTTTTTTCAAGAACTTTTTTAGTCTCCAGTTTGTCATCCGCAAGGATATAGTCCGATCTTTCATTAAAAAGATAAATGAGCTTTCTATTGCGTTCATTAATGCCCATTACACCTTTATAGCGACTCCTAAATCGATTTACCAGATTATTTAACATAGCTGACCTCCTCATCAATTTTAGAGAATCGCGTATACTCAAACAGCTGCAGGCCAATCCACTCCCCGAGAAGTAAACTGAGGCCTGCAATAGCCAAAAGCGTTTCAGGAAATGTGATGAAAAAGTGCTGGATTACGTTTGCGGAGAGTATCCAGAAGCAACTCAGCGTAACTATAATTGTCTGCCCGTAGACAAAAAGCGCATCCTTCAGTGATTCTTCTTCAACTTTTTGGGCAAATCGCTCCGAGATCAGAGTGAGAATGATTATAGGAAATGTCAGGGTAGCCGAAGGTGCCACCCAACCTGTAATAAAGAATATCTCTACTGCGCTAAGGCAATAAAGGCTTACCACCGTAAGCAGACATACAATTTTTGGAGTATGCAGAATGCCCCACCTCTCGAGCGGAAAACTCATGAAGCTAATCAGGGCTATAATTACTGTGAAAAAAATAAGGCCCTGAATCAAACCCATGTCCAGAAAAGAAAAAGCGATCAGGACCGGTAAAAATACTCCGTAGGTTTTAAATCCAACAACATTGGTAGAAATAGCGACTATATAGGCCCCCAAAGGCAAAAGCAAGAGCACCATCACAGGCCGAAAAGGCAGTCTGTCGTCGTCGATGAGTTTCCATATATCGAAGATTGCATATGATGTATAGTCGTTCTGACGCTCTCTTTTTATGTCATAGAAGGAATTAATACTACCCACATCTGCGTAAGTGACGATATTGTGATCTCCCCTGAAAAGTTCGAGATGCGTGGCAGGTAACTCTGCGAAATGGCTGCGTTCAGGATCAAATGACACCCACTCATCTCCTATATAAGCCTGCATCCAATAGTCTACAGTTCCCTTCTTCTCATCCGTCAAAACCAGGCCTCCCGCCTCTCTTGCCGGAATTCCTGCCGACCGAAACAGCGCCGTCAGCAACCTGCTTTTCCCTTCCTCAGAACATGCTCTTGCCTGGTGACAGGCCAAAGCGTCTGTAGCCATACCATTTCTGACAGTTGGAATCTGCTCTACATATTCAAATAATGTCTCAGCCAGTTCATTTATGCTGTCCGGGCTATCGAGTAAAAACCGATCAGTTGATTCTCTGATATCTGGATGATCAGCCTGTATTGTGTTTGAAGATTCAAGGTACTGCTGCTGTTCTGATACAGCTGATTCACCAAGTTTGAGATTTTGATCTATATTGAAATCAACGTGCCTGGTTTTAACTGAATACTGGAAGCTGATTGTGGTATCAGTCTCTGTCGATCCTCTCCAGATCATTAATCTGTTGGAGTCACGGTCTGATTGCATCATATCAGAACTGAGAAGAGCACTTGGCGCCACGTCGATACTCTGACGAAAGTCATTTAGCGGAAGAAAGGACTCAATGTTATAGTAATTATCCCCGCCCTTTATATCATAACGATAAGTGACATTGTATGTAAGTTCAGTAATTACCCCGGGATCCGGTTCATCGTTTGCAGAGTATCGGAGTATGACAAGAATTGCCGGTATAATAATTAAGACGTAAGCTATTTTTTTCATCTTCTATTTTATTTACTGCTGTATTTATGTTTTAATACAGCTAAGGTCGGGGGTGTCCCCTAACCAGAAAATAAAATGAGGGTTTCAACAAAAAAGCGGGCATCCAGGTGAGATGCTTACAAGCCTTGTTTGGGTCTACCAAAAATTCATCGGGGGTTTAACAGCGATTTGATAAATTCAGCTCATAATCAACGCCAGATACAGCTCATACTTAAGCATCTTAAAACGCTGCCCGCCCGGAGGAATCCCGTTTGTTTTCCAAACGGCTCTATTAGGAAGTGATCAATTATCCTCTCATTGTTCTAAGGCTATAACATCCGGCTGGAAGATTATTAGAGAATAGCTTTTTTTGCACGATGGGTTACACCTTATCAATCACCCGAAAACTTTCCGGGCCGTACTGAAAAAGAAGATCTAGCAGGCAGCAGTACGGTTCAAATCCATCAAAATGCTGACGATACCTGGGATGTGAGAAGGGAAGTTTTCTTTTGTTACTTCCCTGGCGCTGGTAGTGGCGGGCGTCGTGCTCCTGGAAGTATATGTCGTCACCCAAAATCTCGCTTAATTTGTCAGGATCAGAGTCGTAAGCCGGCATCTCACTACTCAGCTGAAACTCTGCTTTTATTTCGTCTTTAATCTCTAAGAATTCAAACAGTCTGCTTTTGATGTGGTTACTAAAACTGATCAGATACTCGAACTCGCCCCCATCCAGAAACAGGGATGCAATTTCGGTTTCATAAAAATCGTAATAGACGCTATTGCTGTAGTTGAATTTAAAAGACCGGAGAATGGGTTCAATCCAGTTTTCATCCTGGTTTATTCTAACATTGCGGATCTCCTTCTTTTTGTCCGCGCTTATCACCGGCACGTTCAGGTACTCAGTTCCCTCCGGTGTACGAATTAACGCGCGATGCGTTCGTCCTTTCCGAGACCATGTTTCACTATCCTGAATGATCACCGTATCCGCAGCCTTCATCACTGCGATATCGTGAAGATCAGGAATTAAAACGGGTTGAAGAATGGCGATGGACATCTGGGCGTGAGTTGTGTGGTATTGTATGAAAGGTGAAAAGTGAAAAGTGAAAAGTGAAAA
>CAZVEP010000112.1:0-9681 GCA_964625635.1 uncultured Rhodohalobacter sp. | reverse complement strand
TTAAAAGGCTCAAAAGAAGCATAGTAGATATGTCAACGTACCAATACGATTCATTCTGGAATACATTTAAACGGGGGTTCATGAGAATCCCAACCGTTATTCGTTCAATTATTGCGATAAACGTGATTGTGTTTATTCTCATGGTGTTCGCAGGACAAACGATTGTCAATATTTTCGGATTTAATCCTGATCCATTTACTGCCCTCACTCAGCCGTGGCGCATCATAACATATATGTTCCTTCATGGCGGGCCATTCCATCTCATATTCAACATGTTATGGCTTTGGTGGATGGGGCGTATGGTGGAGGAGACAATCGGCCCCCGATCATTTTCAGTTATTTATTTTGGTGCAGGTATTGGAGGGGCGTTGCTCCAAGTTGCTTTTGCATCCATATTCGGGTCCAGCATCGTAATAGGTGCATCCGGTGCTGTTTTAGGTACACTTGTAGCATTTGCTTATCTGTTTCCAACAGCTCCAATCATGTTATTATTTCTTCCGCCGATTGAGGCTCGTTTTCTTGTAGCCGGACTGGTAGCACTCGATGTGCTATTTCTTGGTGCTGGTGATAATGTGGCAAGACTCGTTCACCTTGGGGGTGCAGCATCAGGATTTCTTCTGGTCAAGATGCACTATGAAGGATATGATTTAAGTTCATTGATTCGCCCTATTGAAAGACTTTTTAAAGGAAAAGGAACTGTATCGAAAAAAAGTAAGCGAAAGAAAAATAAAGACATGTACGCAGTTTCCGATGTTGAAATTATGGAAGAAGAAGATGTCGATGAACTCGATGAGATACTTGAAAAGATCTCAAAGAAAGGCTACGATGGTCTTACAAAAGAAGAAAAGCAGAAATTATTCGAATTGAGTAAACGAAATTAACAGGCTATTCATGTATTTGAATAGAAATATAGTTGGAAATTCACATGTGCTAAGCTGAAGAACTCGGAACTTTTTATGATTGTTATGAGGCCTATGTATGTATTTTTTTTAAAAACAGATTTTACTAAATCATGAATATTATTGAACGCAGAAAATCGACGACAGTAATGGTTGGAGATATCCCTGTTGGGGGAGACCACCCAATCGTCGTGCAGTCTATGACCAATACAGATACGGCGGATATTGACGAAACTGTTGATCAAATAGATCATCTGCACCAGGCAGGTTCTGAACTTGTTCGTATTACTGTAAACAATGACGAATCAGCCAAGGCGGTTCCCTACATCAAAGAGAAACTCATAAATCGTGGAGTAACGGTACCCATAATTGGTGACTTTCACTATAATGGCCACAAGCTTTTACCTGCATATCCCGATATGGCAAAGTCTCTTGCCAATTTTCGTATCAACCCCGGTAACACCGGTACTAAAACAAGGGATAAAAACTTCTGCACGATTGTTGAACAAGCGATCAAGTACGATAAATCGGTTAGAATAGGGGTGAACTGGGGATCTCTCGATCAGCAGCTCCTTGCCCAGTATATGGATGAAAATAACAACCGTCTCAACCCGAAATCCTCAAAAGAGGTTATGCTCGATACGATGGTTGAAAGTGCCCGCCGTTCAACAGCACTTGCTGAAGAGGTAGGTCTTACATCTGATAAAATCATTGTAAGCTGTAAAATGTCTGGCGTTCAGGACCTCATCACGGTTTACAGACGAATTGCCAAAGATCTGAAATACCCGCTACACCTTGGCCTTACAGAAGCAGGGATGGGAATGAAGGGAACAGTGGCAAGTTCTGTTGCCTTGGGAATTTTGCTTCAGGAGGGAATCGGTGATACGATTCGGGTGTCACTGACGCCTATGCCGGGAGCCGATCGTGCGGAGGAAGTAAGAATTTGCCAGCAAATTCTACAGTCACTTGGTATTCGAAGCTTTATCCCACAGGTTACCTCTTGTCCCGGATGTGGAAGAACAAAAAGCACATACTTTCAGGAACTCGCTGATGAAATACAAAATTATATTGTCGAATCTATGCCTGTATGGCGTGAAGTGTATCCCGGAGTAGAGGAGATGGATGTAGCGGTTATGGGATGTGTTGTAAATGGCCCCGGCGAATCACGTCATGCAAACATCGGTATATCACTTCCCGGAACATTTGAAGAACCTAAAGCACCAGTTTATGTTGATGGAGAACACTATAAGACATTGAGAGGAGAAGGTATAGGAGCAGAGTTTAGAAAAATTCTTGATAATTATATCATTAAGAATTACGGTAATGGTGAAACACATTCTGAAGAATCTAAAGAATCAGAGCCGGCGTCATAACGCCTATTTCCTGTTGTTAAGCAGTTATTAGCTGCACGAACTTTTGTAAGCGCCGGATCTGTGCCTGGCTTACTACGGTGGCGTTTTTTATTGTTTTATACTTATTAGCCTGCCGATTCCCTGATTTTTCTATAGTTGAAGTTGAGGTTATTTATTCAGATATTATGTAAGCGCTTACATTTATTTGACATGCTGTCGCCACGATCAGAATGTAAGAAGCCTACAAGACAAATTGGGTTGGCTTGAACATGATCAGCCTCAACTTTTACCATCACTATCTTGCCAAATACTATTTACGATATTGCTAAAGCTGCTGATGTTAGTATTGCAACCGTTTCAAGGGTATTCAATGAAAAAGGGAGAGTAAAAGAGTCGACCCGGGAAAAGGTATTGGCTGTTGCCAACAAAATGGGATACCATCCACAAGTTTTTGCCCAGGGCCTTGCCCGTAAAAAGAAGAACAGTATTATGATGTTTGTACCCATCATATCAAATCATTTCTTTATGGAGGTTTTGAGCGCTATTCAGGATAAACTTTCAGAAAAAAATTTTGAACTGAATATTGTTCATATCACGTCCGACGAAGATCCTTTCAAGCAGGTTGAATATCAGATAAAACGTCAGTGGGCAGATGGCTATCTGTTCGTTTCACTTCACTTTGAATCATCAAAATGGGAAACCCTTCAAAAGTTCAATGTGCCTATCTCAGTCATTGATGACTCAAATTCATTTTTCGACAGTGTTAATGTTGACAACATAGAAGGATCCTATATGGCTACTAACTATTTCATCAAAAAAGGTTTCAGGCGTATAGCAAATCTGTCAGCACTGCCGGATTCTGTACCAGTGAAAGAACGCTTGAGTGGTTATAAAAAAGCCTTATCTGAATCTGGAATAGATTTTGATCCGGCACTTGTAAAAAGGGGAGATGATATGTCGCGTGATGGTTTTACAGAACTCAGTGGATATCAAGCCATGCACAAAATATTGAAATTAGAGCAACTCCCACAAGCGTGTGTCTGCGCTTCAGATATCAAGGCAATCGGGGCAATGAAGGCGATGAAGGAGGCGGGAATAAGTCTGCCGCTGATCGGCTATGATAATCTTACAATAGCTGAATATGTCGGCCTTTCAACTGTTCATCAGCCCATCTATAAAATGGGAAAAATGGCGACGGAAAGACTTATCAGTCGTATTGATGAAGCTAAAACGAAATCAAAAACTAAAATTTATAAACCAGAACTTGTTATCAGAAGCTCATCAGAAGTTATGATAGATAGCAAAACTGTATAGAATCTTAATTCGATGGAATACAATAAATTACGCTCATTACTCATTTTATTTATAGCAATTTTCATTCCGCTGAACCTATTTGGCCAGGCGATACAAACCGACCCTGCCTTTCCGGCCGAGGATAAACCGGTGACCCTTGTTTTTGATGTGTCAGAAACCCAGAATAATGATCTTCAGGGCTTCAGCGGCAGTGTGTATGTCCATACAGGTGTTATTCTTAACGAAGCTGACAAAAATAGCGGGAGCTGGTCCTACGTCATTGCCGATTGGCCGGTCAATATTCAACGGGCAAAACTCACTTCGCTTGGAGATGATAAATGGGAACTGCAAATTGATGACATCAGGCAATATTATGAAATTCCTGATTCTGAAGATGAGGTGTTGCAGCTCGCATTTGTTCTCAGAAATAGTGACGGATCGCTTCAAACTGAAGACCTTTTCGTTGATCTATACAAAGATGAGCTTCAGGTTCGATTCACAAGCCCGGTGGCTGATGGCTTAAATCCCTTTTTTGCTGATGATGGGCAAAGTATCACGTTTGAAGTTGCGGGTTCTTCCGATTTAGGCACACTCGCATCAATTACTCTTTTACAGGGAACCAGCCAAATTGCCAGCGTTTCTAATTCAAATTCGCTTTCAGCCAGCTATTCAGTGTCTGGGTCAGGAAGCACAGAGTTTTATGCCATAGCGGAAGATATCCAGGGCACTCAAACATCCGATACGGTAAGTATCATAATCAAACCTGACATAGTCAGACAAGCGAGGCCGGCCGGTATTGAGGACGGTATTACGTATCATGACGAAAACACCGATAAAGTGACGCTTTCATTCTTTGCACCAGGTAAAGAGTTCGCTTATGTCATTGGGAGTTTTTCCAATTGGGAAGTACAGGACCAATACTATATGAATCTTGATGAAGCAAGTGCCGACAGCGCACATTTCTGGATTGAAATTGACGGTCTTCAACCTGGCGAACAGCACACCTTTCAATACCTTGTGGATGGAGAGCTCAGAGTTGCAGACTTATATTCTGAATTGGTACTGGATCCTGATTTTGATCAATATATCAGTGAATCAGTTTACCCGGATATGCCTCAGTATCCGACAGGTCAAACCCAAGATATAGTTTCTGTGATCGAAACAGGTCAGACAGACTATCAGTGGCAGGTACCAGACTTTCAGCGTCCAGCAAAGGAAGAACTGGTAATTTACGAACTGTTGCTGAGAGATTTTGTTGAAGAAAGTTCATTTCAGACGCTCAAAGATACGCTTAGCTATCTGGAGAACCTTGGGGTTAATGCGATAGAGCTGATGCCTGTGTCTCAGTTTGACGGCAACATCAGCTGGGGCTACAATCCAACATATCATGGAGCACTTGAAAAATCATATGGACCCAGTGAGGCGTTCAAAGAATTTATAGATGAAGCGCATCAGCGCGGTATGGCAGTTATATTGGATGTGGTATATAATCATGCTCATGATAAATCGCCATTGGTCCGAATGTTTGGCACGAACAGGACTGAGAATCCGCTGCTGGGTCCTGGACATGCGTATAACGTTTTCTTTCATCTCAATCACGACAACAGCTATATAAAGTATTGGCTGGATCGAATGAACCGATATTGGCTGGAAGAATACAATATCGACGGTTACAGGTTTGATTTGAGTAAAGGGTTCGCATCTAATGTAGATAATCAATCACTGCTGGACGGACGAAATGACCTGCGAATTGCTAACCTAAAACGAATGGCCGATGAAATCTGGGCATTTAACCCGGGCGCTTATGTGATATTGGAACATTTCGCGGCCAATTCCGAAGAAGTTGAGCTTTCAGATTATGGTATGATGCTTTGGGGAAATCACAACCATAACTATAGTCAGGCGTCGATGGGATATACGGACCAGTCAAATTTTTCCGGTGTTCACTTCGCAAACCGTGGCTGGAGCAATCCTCATCTTATTGGTTATATGGAGAGTCATGACGAGCAGTGGTTAATGCTTAAAAACCGAAAATTCGGCAATGATGCAAATCCCGAGCATGATGTAACTGAACTGGTTACCGCCATCGACCGGCAAAAATTAACCGGCTCATTCTTCCTCACAATACCAGGCCCGAAAATGCTTTGGCAGTTCGGGGAACTTGGCTACGGATGGGGAGTGGGCGAATGTTTGAAACCAGGTAGCGGAGGATCAGGAGACTGTTCTCCCTCAGATCCGGGGAGAGTAGACCCTAAACCAATTCGCTGGGACTATGCGGATAGTGAGGTGCGATACAACTTATACCGCACCTATAGCGAGTTGATCAGGTTAAGAAACTCAAGCCCGGTCTTTACGAGTGGCGATACTCAATTTAGCTCATCACTGAGTGGACTTGTTAAATGGATTCAGTTGCAGCATAGCGATATGGATGCTGTAATAGTTGGCAATTTTGGGGTTTTTAATAACACTGCCTCAATTACATTTCCGGAAACGGGTACCTGGTACGATTTTGTGTCAGGAAATGAGTTGGCCATCAGCCAAACCAGTCAATCTTTTGAGATGACCCCGGGTGAAGTTCGAATTTATACCTCCACGGAGATTCCTGCATCAGAACAGGGAGTATTCGTAAGCAATGATACGTTTGAAGGGGTTGATCTACCCGAAAACTTCAGGCTGCGGCAAAATTATCCAAATCCATTCAACCCAACGACGAATATAACATATGAT
This sequence comes from uncultured Rhodohalobacter sp., assembly GCA_964625635.1. Lineage (GTDB taxonomy): Bacteria > Bacteroidota > Rhodothermia > Balneolales > Balneolaceae > SW132. The sequence goes on along the minus strand of CAZVEP010000112.1, from coordinate 3,410 downwards.
ATTCCACAAAGCAGTTCCGTTCAGTTGAATGTCTATGATGCATTGGGCCGGGAAGTAGCAACGTTGGTAAAGCGTGAAAATCACCCTGCCGGTACATTTACTGTCACGTTTGATGCATCACAGCTCAGCAGCGGAATCTATTTCACGCGGCTGGAAAGTGATGGACTCACAAGAATTCAGAAAATGTCGTTAATCAAATAAAATTCAGCTAAAGTTTAGAATGATGCAGGTTTAAATAAACTCAACATTTTCAAAATTGAATACAGGTGAATATCATGAAATGGAAAATAAATTCGTTTCTGTTCGCAGCACTTTTATCCCTCAGTTTTCTATTGGCATCTTGTGGCTCAGATAATTCAGCAGAAGTAGTTTATACGCCTGAGCCACCGGAATGGTCAGTCGACGCATCTATTTACGAGGTGAATATTCGCCAGTATTCACCGGAAGGTACATTTGACGGTTTCACTGAACACATACCAAGGCTCAAAGAGATGGGTGTTGAGATTTTGTGGCTGATGCCGATTCATCCCATTGGTGAAGAAAACCGCAAAGGTCCGCTGGGAAGTTATTATGCTGTAGCTGATTACAGAGCCGTAAACCCCAATTTTGGCACTGAAGAGGATTTAAGAGAGCTGATAAAGACTGCTCACGAGCATGATATGAAGGTACTTCTTGATTGGGTCGCCAATCATACCGCCTGGGACGCAGTTTGGACAGAAACTCACCCCGAGTTTTATGTCACGGATGATAGAGGAAACTTCATGCCGCCGGTTGAAGACTGGACGGACGTCATACAGCTAGATGTAGATAATCCGAATATGCAGGAGGCTATGATCGATGCCATGGCGTACTGGGTTGAAGAGTTTGATATTGACGGGTATCGGGCAGATGTAGCCTACATGCTGCCCACGGAATTCTGGGTGGAAGCAAGGGAACAACTCGATCAAATCAAACCGGTATTTATGCTTGCTGAAGCGGAGGTTCCTGAACTTCACAAGGCGTTTGATATGACGTACGCCTGGGATTATGCAGCTACCATACGGAATATTGGTGCCGGCGAGTATGGTCTCGATTCGCTTGATAGTGCACTTGCCCGAAATTTCGAGCGTTTCAATCGTGACGATTATCGGATGTTTTTCACTACCAATCACGATGAGAATTCATGGACTGGAAGTGACACTGAAATGTATGGCGACAATTTCAGAAACTTTGCCGTACTTTCTGCTACAGTCTGGGGCATGCCGCTCGTGTACAGCGGTCAGGAATCCGGGCTTGATCAACAGCTGGAGTTTTTTGAAAAAGATTCTATCGAATGGGGTAACTATCCACTTGAAGATTTCTATACCACTCTGTTAACGCTCAAATCAGAAAACGAGGCGCTATACAATGGAAAGGCAGGTGGTTCTTATATAAAATCCACTACCAATCGCGATGAATCAATCTTTGCCTATAAGCGCATTGGCGAAGATGATAGAGTATTTGTGATACTGAATTTTGCTGATGAACCTGTTAGCTTTACGTTTGATTCTGGCGAGCAGGGGATGTGGTTTGATGAGTTCAGCCAGGACTCTGTTTCGATAACTGCAGAATACAGTATAAGTCCGAATAGCTTTAAACTTCTGAGCCGATAGGATTTAAATAGGGCTGCCAATTTCATAAGAAATAAATCAAAATAACTGACTGACAATATATGGAGCCTAAACAACGACCTAAGCTAAGTTTTTGGGAGATCTGGAACATGAGTTTCGGTTTTCTTGGTATTCAATTCGGTTTTGCCCTTCAAAACGCTAATGTAAGCCGGATCTTTGAAACGCTGGGTGCCAACGTAGATGACATCCCGATTCTATGGATTGCTGCTCCGCTGACCGGACTTGTGGTTCAACCTATTATCGGGTATTTCAGCGATCGCACGTGGACACGTCTTGGCAGGCGGCGTCCCTACTTTTTATTTGGTGCCATTGCAGCTTCCATTGCTCTTATTTTCATGCCAAACTCCCCGGCACTTTGGGTAGCTGCCGGTATGCTTTGGATTATGGATGCCTCCATCAATATTTCCATGGAGCCATTTCGTGCATTTGTGGGAGACATGCTCCCTTCCGAACAGAGAACAAAAGGATTCGCAATGCAGAGTTTCTTTATCGGAACAGGTGCCGTTGTTGCATCAGCTCTTCCCTGGATTCTTACCAATTGGTTTGATGTGGCCAATACAGCGGGTCCGGGACTTGTGCCTCCCTCAGTTAAATGGTCATTTTACTTAGGTGCATTTGCTTTTCTTAGTGCTGTTCTCTGGACTGTATACCGTACAAAGGAATATACTCCTGAAGAAATGGAAGCATTTGAGGCTGCCGAAAAGAATGAGCTTGAAGACAAAAATGTAGTCAGAGAGGTCCCGATTGTAGCCGGTGAAGGGCAGAGGAAGGTTGTTCTGGGCTCAATTTTTGCTGTGGCTGGTGTAATACTTACGTATCTAACGTATGAGTTTGCCCTTGATAAAGAAGTTTATGTGGCAACTGCTGGTTTGGGTGCAATTGGATTAATCATGATGATTGCTGGCTTGTTTCAAAAATCCGGAAAAATTGAACAGGGGCTTGTAGTTGTCATGCATGATTTTATTCATATGCCCAAAACAATGAAACAGTTGGCGCTCGTGCAGTTTTTCTCTTGGTTTGCACTGTTTTCTATGTGGATTTATACAACGGCCGGAGTCACGGCTCATGTGTACGGCACAAGTGAGACCGCATCTGCTCTCTATAACGAAGGCGCCGACTGGGTAGGAGTGATGTTTGGCGTTTACAATGGTGTAGCTGCTCTTGTTGCGTTTGGGCTCGCACCTATGGCAAAACTTCTGAGCCGTAAATGGGTACACGCTTTATCTCTCATTCTGGGTGGGATTGGACTCATTATGATCTACTTTATATCTGACCCTATGCATTTAATTTACTCAATGATTGGTGTGGGTATTGCCTGGGCATCTATACTTGCTATGCCTTATGCAATTCTGGCCGGATCAATTCCATCACAGAAAATGGGTCTTTACATGGGGATATTTAATTTCTTTATCGTACTGCCGCAGCTCATTGCAGCAACAATCCTTGGATACGTAACCCGAACCTATTTTGAGGGGGAAGCAGTATTTGCACTTGTGCTTGGTGGAATAGTGATGATTATTGCCGCATTGTCGATGTATTTCGTAGATGACGTGGATGAGTAAGCTTTCCTGAAAGTCCTTTAGTATATTATTGATAGTAGACAGGCAAACCCCTATATTCTTTGCTTGCAAGTTTTCGGGTTACCGATAGCTTCATACGGAGAGGTGCCAGAGTGGTCGAATGGGCTCGCCTGGAAAGCGTGTGTACCTCGAAAGAGGTACCGAGGGTTCGAATCCCTCCCTCTCCGCACATCTTTTGTAG
>CAZVEP010000111.1:0-9997 GCA_964625635.1 uncultured Rhodohalobacter sp. | reverse complement strand
CTAATACCAACTCAAAGACTCAACTGGATTGTATAGTTTGCAATGACCGTTGGGTTATATTGATTTTCTAATTACCCACATTGTTTCCTATAGAGCCATTATTTTATAGATGTTTTTCTACATCATTCATCAGGTAAACTCATAACACATCATGAAGAAACTACGCTTAGCTCTCGACTGGACGCCGAATACCAATCATACCGGATTTTTTGTATCGCAGGAAAAAGGCTTTTACAGCGATGCGGGAATAGAATTAGATATTCTATCTCCTCTCGATGATAATTACTCTACTACTCCAGCTAAAAAGCTTGAGCTTGGAGACACAGATCTCGCGATCGCTCCCACGGAGAGCCTGATCAGCTATCGGATAAAGACAAAGCCATTTGCCATGCAGGCCATTGCAGCGTTGCTTCAGGAAGACGCCAGCGCCATCGCAACGCTTAAAAGTTCAGGTATCGCAAGACCTAAAGAGCTTGATGGAAAATCATACGCTTCCTATGGTGCCCGCTATGAAGATCAGATTGTCAAGCAGATGATCCAAAACGACGGTGGCAAAGGCGTATTGAAATGTCACTATCCAAATAAACTTGGCATCTGGAATACTCTGGTTGAGGGCACCTACGATGCCACCTGGATTTTTACTGCTTGGGAAGGGGTGGAGGCTGAAAACCGGGGCATTGAGCTGAACACATTTAAACTGGACGACTACGATATTCCATATGGGTATTCACCGGTTGTTTGCGCTGCTGAAAACATGATTGAAAGTGATGGCGATTTACTCAAATCTTTCCTTCATGCTACTAAGCGTGGGTTTGAATTTGCAATATCCAGCCCTGAGCAGACTGTTGAAATCCTCAAACCCTATCTCACTGAGCACGACCAGGAGCACCTGGATCTTCTTAAAAGCCAGAAGAAGATCAATGATTATTACGCTAAAGATGGCATTTGGGGAGTGATGGACAGTGATGTATTCGATACGTTTATTGAATGGCTGAAGGTACAAAAACTGGTTCCGAACTCACTTAACGCTGACCTTCTTTATACAAATGAGTGCTTAGATGTGAACCAATAAAACAGGGATTGCCTCAGGGCTGAGTAGATCAGGTTTATTCTTAAATCCGTAATGACTCATAGCTGATTCATAGATTTTACGACTTGAATATAATGCCCTGTCCTCTTACTATTTGTCATGCTTTCATCAGGACGACAAATGACCCCGGAATTTCTACGGCTTCTGTTTCTCGAACGGTTCCGTTCTTTTTCCTTTGGACGAGATCTTCTGTCTGCACTCATGGTTTTGATCCTGATTGTATTTATCCTTTTCTATCTTATTGGAATTGCAATTTTTCTTGGCGTAATTCTCAAAAATGAATTTGAGATACAGAACATCCCGGCATTTCTGAACACAGCCGCCATTTACTATCTTCTCGGGGAATTTGTTGTTCGTTTCTTTTTTCAGAAAACGCCTCTTTTTGATCTGAATCGCTACCTTCACCTCCCTATCAAACGATCTGGTATCATTCATTTTTTGTTGGTCAAGTCGCTCATTTCCACATTCAGCGTCATGGCACTTATCCTCTTTTTACCGATCACAATTTCTGAAGTTAGCGCCCGGCATGGCTCTCCGGCCGGGTTAATGTGGCTCACAACTCTGGTCGTGCTCAGCATCTCTCTGCACTGGATTACTCTATGGGTAAAGGATGTTATAGCCAGAAAACATCCTGTTTACGCAGGACTACTGGTACTACCTGCAGTTCCGTTCGTTCTTCTCTATTTCAACCTGTTTAATATTGGTGCATATACTGCCTCATTTTTCTCATTGTCGCTCCAAGGCCCCATTTCACTAGTAACTGCTATTGTTATTTGTGCACTCTGCTATTGGCGGATTTCTGCAACCTACATTAAAAACGCCTACATCGATCAGGTCGAAAGACCATCTTCATTTGCCTTCAGCGGAGGCAGAACCGGGTTGCTATCTGGATTTGGAATGCCCGGTATCATGGCCGAAACCGAATTAAAACTTATTTTACGGCATAAAAAGAGTCGATCATACCTCATTATGTCTGTGCTTTTCCTGCTTTATGGCCTGCTTTTTTATGAATCACCTGAACCCGGCGAGGCTTTTGAATTAAGTGCACTCCACATTTTTGTTGGCGTCTTTATTACCGCTCTTTTCTTCGTTCAGTTTGGACAGTTTTTCCTCAGCTGGAATTCATCTTTTCTTGATTTCTATCTAAGCAAAAAAAACGGAATTAAAGATTTAATACAGGGTAAGCTGTTACTTCTATCACTTTCGAGTGTTGCTGCTTTCATTCTGGCAATACCCTATGTATACTTTGGCTGGCAAATTCTATTGGTACACATTACCGCACTCCTTTACAATGTAGGAATTGGTATCCATATTATCGTAATTATGTCGCTATGGAATCCCAAACCGATGGATATCAACAAAGGAGCTATGTTTAACTATGATGGAATTGGCTTGGCTCAGTTTTTAATGGCTATCCCTTTTTTCATCGCACCCTATGTTATCTATGCACCAGTTGCCATTTTAGTTAACAACTATGCAGCACTTGCGGCTTTGAGTTTTGCCGGCCTTATCGGGCTCTTGTTTTTTAACCGGCTTACCGATGTATCTGTCAGGATTGTAGAAAATAACCGGTATAAAATATCATCCTTTTTCAGGCGCGGAACATAACTATGATATACGTTGAGAATTTGATAAAGCGATACGGCTCGGATGAAGTTTTAAATATTGAAGAGCTGATAATTGAACGATCTGAATGTTTTGGACTTGTCGGTAATAATGGTGCGGGTAAAACGACATTTTTTCAATTAATTCTAGATCTCATTCGAACAACTAACGGGTTCGTAAAGATAAACGGTGAAAATGTAAGTGAAACCGAAGAGTGGAAGAACAGGGTAGGTTCTTATCTTGATGAGCACATGCTACTGCCTTTTCTATCACCAGATGAATATTTTGAAACACTGAAGAAAATTTACGGCCTCACAGAAGAGGAACTCGAATATGCCCTGGGGCGCTTCAAGCCACTCTTTAATGAAGAGATTTTGGGTAAGAAAAAATACATCCGCGATTTGTCAAAAGGGAACCTCAAGAAAGTGGGCATTGCATCTGCTTTTTTAAATAATCCGGAGATCGTACTGCTTGATGAACCGTTCGAAAATCTGGACCCGACATCCCAAAGCCGGTTGAAAAAACTGATTATAGAAGATCAGAAGCAAAAAGGCACAACATTTCTTATTTCAAGCCATGATTTGACACACGTTACGGATATCAGCAATCGAATAGTGCTGCTTGAGAAAGGGCTCGTCCTTAAAGATCTGAAAGACGACAAAGAGGTTATGGCTTCCGCCCTGACAGACTACTTTGAACGCTAGCCAGATTCTCGAATCAGCTGTTATCGCTTCAAATACACCTCATGATATTATTGAAACCTGTTTAGGGACAAGTTCCCCATATTGGATAGAATTCCGGGTTTAGCGGACTATCTTCAGCGAAATCACGTGGCTCTTTATCAATCTTCCTGACACACCAATTTCTCAAATCCTGGTTGAAGGAAGATGCTTCATCAAACATTTTATCCATATCAGTAACATTGCTTACATCCCAGCCTCCCAGATCCTGGTTAAACGAAGATGCTTCACTGAACATTTCTGACATATCCGTCACATTGCTCACCTTCCAGTTGCCAATATTCACATCAAATGAAGATGCTTCTTCAAACATCTTTTCCATATCGGTAACGTTGCTTACATCCCAGCCACTAATATTCTGATTAAAGGATTCTCTGTTTTCGAACATTTTTCTCATGTTGTTCACCGGAGTAGTACAAACACGACTGAGATCGGACCTTTCGTTTCTGTATTTCATTAATAAGCCCCGATCTACTGCCTCATAAACGATCCCGTCTACCACTCCCGTTTCACCTGGTAGTGCGTCAGGGCAACGGATAGTCACACCGTTTTCATCAAGGAAAAATAAAGGATAAATGGTCTGAAATGTATTCGATTCTCCTCTGATTGAAGAGTCTTCAGAATCAGCTACGGTAATAACCTGCTCTTCACCGGCTTCTTCTGCAGTTACATCTACAGTTAATACTCCTTCAGAGAAATTGACTTCTGACGGCGAAATATCACCAATCGTGATATTCAAACTTGCCGTACCGTTGTACCCAGTAACTACGTTTCCTGATTGGTCTTTTGCTGTCATTCTAACAGGAAATTCAGCCCCTACTTCTTGCGGGCTTTCAATCTGGTCAATTGTGATAAAACTAACATTTCCCGATGTAAATATAATTGATGGCTGATTCTCCAAAGTTACACTATTAGCCCGGACTTCCAGTGTAACCCGTTCAATCTCGCTGTTGGTTATACCAAACTGATAGGTGCCTTGGTTTTCGGTTTCAATGATCCCTTCTTCAACTGTTGCCTCACCGCTCACATTAATTGAAAAATCAGATACGCCAGTTATAGCGTTATCAAATGAGTCGCGTAATTCAACAACTACAGTGGAAATTTCTCCTACTGAAAGCCTTGAAGGGTTTACTGTTATAGTGGATCTGGTAGCAGATATTTTACCAGGCTCGGCCGAAGCAGTAAACTCAACAGCTTCAGCTGTGCCAGCACGTGCCTCAACGACATAAATTCCCGGTGTTGATCCTAAAGTAAGTACTGTATTAGCTTCCCCTGAGCTATTGCTGGAAAATGTTTCACTGCTCAAACTTTGTCCCGCAGCGCCGGAAGGTGTCTCTGTTATTTCAAATTCTACATTGAATCCTGAAACCGGTTTACCGAACTGATCTTCAACTTTTACAAAGAATGGCTGATCCAATGCACTGCCAACATCAGCTGTCTGATCGTCTCCGGAAACTTTTGATATGTTATTACCGTCACCAGACAAAAATACTGCTATAATATTCCCTGACTGATCGCTTGATAACGTAATTTCTTCTGGGTTTTCATTTCCAGCCAGGTCTCCCTCCCAACGATCAAAAACCCAACCTGAATCGGGTTCGGCGGTAAGCCTTACAGTTACTTCATCATTGGCACCGGATGTAGTTGATTGTATCCTGTGATCCTGATTATTTACGATATTCTTTGCAACAATTTGTGTCTGACTTGAGGAATCTACAAGCCCTTTTAAACTCACATCTTTAGGGTTCTGGTTTTTTGGCTTATCGAGAACAAACGAATCCAGTTTCTGATCAGACAAAATCGCGTCGTTGGATTTTGTCTTAACCAGTTCTTCACTCACCCTTCCTTCGCCAACAATTTCGATCGTTAGATCATATGTCTGTTCAATAAAATATGCTGTAATTGTACGATCTTGAGTAAAAGTGAGAGTTATAAAGTTCTCACTGCCGGTCAAATCTCCGCCCCATTGATCAAATACAAAACCATCGCCTGGCAGTGCCTCAATAAAAACAGTTTCACCCCGGGAAAATGTACCGCCTGACGGATTAACGGTTCCTGCACTATCTGGTTCAACAGTCGTTTTTAGAGTGTATATATTAGGAAGGGAATCGACAAAGTCTGAATTAGTGGTTTCACAGCTGTAAAGTAAAACCAGAATTATTAACGCCAGTAAAAATGATATAGCTCTCTTAAAGTCCATTCTCTAGTATAATGAATGAACCAAACCTATTGGATTAAATCTCTATAATGCGCTTCGGCTGATGAGAATGGGATTCTAACGGATATTGACAATAATGGTAAAATAGATGTCGCTTTCCATAAATTATTCTACAATGATCAGTATGAGTGGGCTGATAATGTATTGGAATGGCGACTGTCGGACTGAACAAAAAATTTTGATGTCCAGACTGTAGCTATTCTTGAAGCCGGACATGGGGTAAGTATGGCTTATTTTGGCAATATTGGAGTTAAAGACAGCTCTCTGTTTATCAGCCGAAGTAATTAAGAACGCAATTTATGGAGGTTTACTTCGAGAACCTGCAGGACGTGATAATGGGTCATTTTGAAGCAACTGGGCACAATGGCCGAATAACTGACCGTCAATATAATTTCTCGCTTAAGGGAGGCTCAATATTCTGGCCTTTTTTTATTATGCGTTTTATACGCTTTACCACTTCTATCTTCATCCGAAAACGATTGACTGCCTTAATTGGTCATTAGCATCGTAAGTTAGCTAATCTAGAAGATTGCAGACCAAGCGTTAATTCTCTTTATCCCTTTATCACAGCAAGCGGCTGAAGTTCTATCACTATATCCACAAGGTCTTCCTGATTACTCATTACCGTTTTGATGTCTTTATACGATCCGGGCGCTTCGTCCAAATCGCTTTGATGTCGCACTGCGTGGAGAATACCTCTCTCCTCAAGCAATTTTGTCTCATCCTCAACGCTTAGCGTTTTCTTCGCTTTTGTACGGCTCATCACCCGGCCTGCTCCGTGTGAGCATGATTCAAATGCTTTAGGATTACCTTTACCTTTCACGATAAACGACGGTGTACCCTGAGATCCCGGAATCATTCCGAGTTCATCTTGGCGGGCACGCGTAGCTCCTTTTCGATGCACGATCACATCTTTGCCAAAATGGGATTCGCGAGCCGCAAAGTTGTGTGGTTTGTTTATGAAGTCAGCGAAGTCAACCCCGGATATTTCATCAGCAAACGCCTCCTTCACGCGTTCCATCATCAGCTTTCGGTTTGCCAGGGCAAAATCGATGCAGTAATTCATTTCGTTGGAGTATAGCGAAAACTCATCGGTGTCTTCCCTGAAAAAAGCGAGATCTTTGGGCACATCATCCCGCCCTCTGTTCTTCTCTTTTGCCAGGTTATGATAGTGCTTTGCAGCAGTAAACCCGATATTTCGGGACCCTGAGTGAATCATGATCCAAATGTATCCGTCGGACCCTTCTTGAATCTCGATAAAATGGTTTCCACCACCCAGCGTCCCGACCTGTTTCAACGCGCTTTCATACTCCTTGCGAACAATGGGCAGTTCGCCGTTCAGGTCCGGCATCCACTTGTCATCCTGCTTCTTATTGTGATGGCTGAAACCCACCGGTACCGAGTCACGAATTCTGCCCATAATTTTCTTGAGTGTGTCTCTGTCAATTTCCTGCCGGTTGGTTCGCAGTGAACACATGCCACACCCAATATCTACTCCTACGGCATTTGGGATAATAGCATTTTGCGTAGCCAGTACTCCGCCGATCGGCATTCCGTACCCCTGATGACTGTCAGGCATGATGGCAACATGACTAAAAGAGACCGGAAGATTGGCAATATTCTTTGCCTGTTGAAGTGCTCCTTCTTCAATATCTTCGAGCCACAGATGAATTGGGACCCGCTCTGACTCAATAACTTTTTTCATTAATAAAGTTTGATTATTCTGGATTCAACTCTTCAACAATAATAATCAGCATCGGATTCAATCGACTGCCTGCCTTTAATTTACAATACTAATTAAACCCTCTTTTTTTAAGATTTTTAGCCATTTTTCATATCCAATCAATAATGGATTCGTTTCTTAGGTACAGTGATAGCTTATGTGAGCTAAAAATTCATGAAAATTAAATTGATGCGATCATGAAATGTCCCGTTCTTCCATCTTTAATTTTATTCATTATGTTTATGACTCCCCCCGCTCAAGCTCAAAATCAGCTGCCCATCTATAAAAATCCTGATGCATCGATTCATGATCGCGTGGAAGATCTAATCACCCGCATGACTGTATACGAGAAGATTGGTCAGATGACCCAGCTGAACATCACCACCGTAAACACCACGGGAAAACAGGCCGACATTGAACTTGTGGAAGAAAAAGCCCGTGAGTTGATCAGCAACCATCACATAGGTTCTTTTCTAAATGGAGAGGCTGCACCGCCCGAAACCTGGTTTAAATTTACAGACCGACTCACACGCCTTGCGATCGAGGAGAGCCGGCTAGAAATACCGATTATTTATGGCATCGATCATATTCACGGAGCCACCTATCTCGAAGAGAGCACTATTTTTCCGCAGAGCATTAATCTGGGTGCTACTTTTAACACCAGGCACAGCTTTAATACCGGTTGGGTAACAGCCTACGAATCTGCTGATCTTGGGCATCTCTGGAATTTTGCCCCTGTTCTCGACATTGGTGTGAGTCCACTCTGGCCTCGCTTTTATGAAACATTTGGTGAAGATCCTTTTTTAGCCGCAAGAATGGGAGAATCCTATGTGAAAGGCTATCAGGGTAATGAAGAGACTGCACCCTATAAGACGGCTGCTACTGCCAAGCATTTCATCGGGTATTCTGATCCTAAATCAGGTTGGGACCGTTCGCCCGCTTATATCCCAAAGCAGGCAATTCATGAATTTCATCGGCCGCCATTCCAGGCTGCTATTGATGCAGGCATCAAAACTGTGATGCTCAATAGCGGCGAAGTTAACGGCATACCCGTTCACGGATCTTATGAACTCGTCTCTGAATTGCTTCGCGATGAAATGGGGTTCGATGGCGTCGTGGTTACAGACTGGGGAGATATTGAAAAATTGGTCGATTTTCATTTTGTAGCTGAAGACTTTAAAGAGGCTACCTACCGTGCTGTGATGGCAGGTGTTGATGTGAGTATGACACCCCTCACGCTGGAATTCAATGAGGCGATGCAGGAACTGGTGGATGAAGGCAGAATTTCTGAAGAGAGGCTTGATGAATCTGTAAGACGTATTCTCAGACTAAAGTTTGAGCTGGGACTTTTTGAACATCCGTATCCGACCAAAATGCGCCTTGACAGAATCGGGCTGGAAGAGAACAGGCTAAAAGCCCTGCAGGCGGCACGAGAATCGATCGTTTTACTTCGCAATGAGAATAACACACTTCCCGCTGCATCGCCACGGAAAATTCTGGTCACGGGTCAATCGGCCGACAGTAAAAGAAATTTAGCAGGCGGCTGGACCCTGGCTTGGCAAGGTGCTAAAGAAGAACGATATCCGAACGAGATGATGACGCTTTTAGATGCCCTGAGAGCTGAATATCCTGATGCAAGTATTGAACATATTCAAGAGATATCATCAAAAGAAAAGCTTAACGACGCTGATTTAATTATTTATGCCGGAGGCGAAAAACCATACACAGAATTTGTGGGTAATATTTTAGATTTGTCGCTCCCAAAAAATCAGATAGATGATATTAACCGGCTATCGGAGTCTGATACTCCATTTGTGCTTGTACTGATTCAGGGAAGGCCACGATTTATTACTTCAGTAGAGGAAAAGGCTGATGCAATTTTGTATGCCGGTCTGCCCGGATTTCAGGGAGCTGAGGCTATAGCAAATGTCATCAGTGGAACCGTAAATCCTAGCGGCAAACTGCCGTTTTCTTATCCTGAAAACTCGGGGCACTTCACAACTTATAACCATAAGCCGAGCGCAAATTATGATTTTGATGAAGAGAGCGCCAATCAAATATCACAGGTAAGCCTGCCAACATCACTCTATCCATTTGGACACGGCCTTTCCTACACAAAGTTTGAATATTCTGACCTGAAACTTAGTAATGGTTCTCTGAAAAAAGGCGAATCGATTAGGGCTTCTGTAAGGATTGCAAACACCGGTGAGCGTCTTGGTATGGAAAGCGTTTTATGGTTTATAACCGATCAGGTAGGAACTATTACACGACCGGTCGAAGAGCTTGCTCATTTTGAAAAAATAGCACTTGAGCCGGGAGAGTCTGCGACAGTTGAATTTAAGATTCTACCGCTAAAGCATTTAAGTTACCCTGATAGAAATGGAAACGTCATTCTGGAAGCAGGTAAGTTTACGCTTAAGGTTGGTCAACTTCGCAGGGAATTTGAGTTGTTGAATACAGACAAATAACTGGTTTAGATTTTATCGAATATTACCGTCTCTTGAAGAATTGGACCCGGGATATATAAGAAAACTCATTGGACAACCCTTCAAATACTATTCGTGCGTTGATCTATTTGATCGCCTCAGGAATTGTTTGTTCTACACTATCATCCCGGGGTT
>CAZVEP010000110.1:0-10109 GCA_964625635.1 uncultured Rhodohalobacter sp. | reverse complement strand
TGAGTTGGTATTAGCAATGATTGATTTCACTTGATGGACCATAACATCTTGCTTTTACAGATTCTGCATCAAAAGAAAAACACCATTTGATGCAGAATGACATCGTTTTTGAGGTGGAACAGGGCGGCGTGGTTAGCAGGTACCCAAAAGTTTCGATGTCTACATCCACGCCGCCAGCTCTCTACCCCCAAGAATCTGAAAAAGTAATATGTTGTAGTATTGAGAGCAAAACACCCATAGATTTCAAACTACACCCACAGAGATCTCTGTAGATTCAAACTAATAAAATTACAGACTGACATGTGAAATGCTTTATCAATCAGTCTGTAATCTATTAATCTCTGTTGGTATACAAGTAACAACAAAAAAAATCCTATCGTCTCGACCCTCGTCTATTTCCGGATGATTTTGGGCGGGGTCGTTTTCCTCTTTTCGAGTGGTTACCGTTTGATCCATTCGGATGAGATTGCGTCACCTGTTGAGCCAGAAGCTTCTCAGCCCTTACTTCAAATTCAGTATCATCCACAACCGGAATTTGCTGGTTGATCAGTTTCTCGATATCGCGGAGGTACTCCCGTTCAGATGAATCCACAAATGATAGGGCTGTTCCATTTGCTCCGGCACGCCCGGTTCGTCCGATACGGTGAACGTATGTTTCTGGTATATTCGGGATTTCGTAGTTGATCACATACTTTAGCTCATCCACGTCAATTCCCCTGGCCGCAATATCCGTAGCCACGAGGACTCTTGTAGTTTGATCTTTGAAATTACTTAAAGCCCGCTGACGCGCATTCTGAGACTTATTCCCATGAATGGCCTCGGCCTGAATGCTTTTTTTGTTGAGCATTTTTACCACATTGTTTGCGCCGCGTTTCGTACGGGTAAATACGAGTGCAGAGCCCACGCTGTCATCACTTAATACATCAACAAGCAGCTGTTTTTTGTTACCCTTTTCAACATGGAAAATACCCTGACGGATTTTATCCACGGTGGCAGCTTCCGGTGTGACTTCAATTTTCGTTGGGTTTTTCAGGATAGAGTTCGAGAGCTGAACGATCTCTTTCGGCATTGTTGCTGAGAAAAATAGTGTTTGGCGCTTACTGGGCAGAGCTCTTAGCATCTTTTTCACGTCGTGGATAAAACCCATGTCAAGCATGCGGTCAGCTTCATCCAGTACAAAAACTTCGATGTGTGCGAGTGAAATAAATCCCTGGTTCATCAAGTCAAGAAGACGTCCCGGGGTAGCAGTCAGAATATCAACACCTCTTTTCAGCTGCTTAACCTGGCGTTTCTGATTTACGCCGCCGTAAACAACAGCTGTGGTCAATCCGGTATAGCGCCCGTAGTTTTGAAAGCTTTCATCAATCTGTATTGCAAGTTCGCGGGTTGGGGTAACAATCAGGCTTCTGATCTTTCTGTTAGGATCATTGCTGCTATTGGCTGCTAAATGCTGCAGAATTGGAATTGCAAAAGCAGCTGTTTTACCAGTGCCGGTTTGTGCACATCCAAGCAGATCTTTCCCCTTAAGAGCAACAGGGATGGCTTGTTCTTGAATTTCTGTGGGAGTAGTGTATCCTTCTTCTTTTAATGATCTGAGGATTGGATCAATTAGGTTCAATGAGTTAAACGACATATATAATATAAAATGAAAAAAGCCCGCTTCTTAAAGTGCGGGCTTTTAAAAAAGTGAATCTCAAGGTACGGATAATATGTGTCAGATCTATGTTTTGTCCTTTATAGCACACAAGGCACCTTTGAAAGTCTTGAAGGTCATTGCTGAAGACTGTAAGTTCAGTAATGTTCAAATCAACAAATCCGTCTGATTTTATGATAAAAAATCTCAGTCTATGTCTACTAATTCAGTTTATTATTTTGCTGGCAGGGTGCTCGTCAGGTTCTGACAGCAATCAGTTTGATCTTCTGATTACAAATGCCCGGATTGTGGACGGCAGTGGCGGAGATGCATTTTTAGGTGAAATCATCGTGGATGATGGGGTCATCTCAGAACTAGGATCTGTGGATACCACCAGCCGGTCATTTCTCAGGATTATTGACGCAAACGAACGAGTTGTTTCTCCCGGGTTTATTGATACCCACTCTCACGGCAATCCTCTTGATACTCCCAGGTTTGATAATTTCTTGTCAATGGGAGTAACCACAATAAGTCTTGGGCAGGACGGCAGCAGCCCGGGAACCGGTAACATAACCGCCTGGATGAATGACGTGGACTCTGAGGGCACGGGTCCTAATATTATTCACTATATCGGTCATAATTCACTTCGGAGGCACGTGGATGCCCCCCGTGAAGAGTCTATTGATTCGGTGCTGGTGGATGAGATGCGTGAGCTGATTGTTCAGGCGATGGAGGACGGATCCTTTGGCCTCACGACTGGCCTGGAGTATGACCATGGGTCATTTGCCGGTTTGGAGGAACTCATAGCCATCGCGGAACCTGTCGCAGAAGCGGGAGGTACCGTGATGAGTCATATGCGGAATGAAGATGAAGACGCGATCTCTCAGTCGGTAGCTGAATTAGTAAATCAGGGGCTGGCGTCGGGGGCAAACGTTCACGCTTCCCACCTGAAAATTGTGTACGGTGATGATCCTCAGCAGGCTGAAGATGTTCTCTCAATTATGCGTGATGCAAGGGAGCAGGAAGGTTTACGAGTTACAGCAGATGTGTATCCTTATACGGCAAGCTATACCGGAATCAGTATTGTCTTCCCGGACTGGGCTCTTCCGCCTAATGACTATGAGGAGGTGTTGGAGAATCGGAGGGGAGAACTGGAGGAGTATCTAAATTATCGTATCGCGCTTAGAAACGGACCTGAGGCAACGCTGTTTGGAACTGCACCCTATGCCGGCATGACGCTTGAGGAAGTGGCGGACAGCCTCGATAAACCTTTTGAAGATGTGCTGATTGACGATATTGGGCCAAATGGTGCGAGCGCTGCCTATTTTGTGATGGATGAGGAGGTTATGGCAAGGTTTCTCATCAATCCGTTTGTTATGGTCAGCTCTGATGGAAGCCCCACCATGTGGCATCCACGGGGATATGGAAGCTTTGCACGGATTATACGTCTGTTTGTTCAGGAACAAAAATTGCTAACACTCGAGCAGGCCGTTTATAAAATGAGTGGACTTCCTGCTGAAACAATAGGACTCGCAAACCGGAACCGTGTGGATGTTCCGAGAGGGTTAATTCGTGAGGGTTTTGCTGCAGATCTTTTGATCTTTGAACCTGCAAATGTGCGGGATGAGGCCACATATGAAACGCCTCATGTCTATGCTGAAGGATTTGACTGGGTATTTGTAAATGGTGTTCCGGTGCTTGAAGAAGGCAAGCGGAATGATGAACGGCCGGCGGGTGTAATTCGGCGAAAAGTCGAACCTTAATCAACACCAAAACATGCAGAGAAAAGCCTGTACCTGTATCTGAGCCTAATAGAGGTCACTGTTCTTAAAAGGGATTGCAGCTAAAATAACGGCTTCTGTATAGTAGGATGTCCGATCGATAATATTATCTGTCAGAATTCCAACAGCTCCACTTTTCTGTTTTGAGTTGGATCTGTCAAAAACGATGTCGTCTGCTTCACCTAACTCCTTACCTTGATTAACCAGCTCAACGACTTGTTTTGGAAGGAAAAATGTACCCGTTCTTGATTTCCCATATAGCCCTCCCGATTTAATTACGACCCAGGCAAACGCCTCCATCTCACTATTTATCTTTTCAATACCACCCTCAATTCCAACATAAAAATCAGCCGACGGCTCAAGCACGGAGGCATTATCAGCCCTGTTTTTTGCCCCGGTAAATGTTTGGTCATTACTCATGGGCTGGTCAGGCACACCTGAATCAAGTGATACTCCCAAAAACTCAAACGGCTGATTTGGAAACATTTGTTCAAATCCACTTCTGACAGCCTGAATCTTGACAGGATTTTTTGACGCGATGATAACTTTTTTCATAGATAATTAGCAAGTTAGACATGAGGCTGTCCAAAAAGGGCGATGAACTGCAAAAATGTTTTTCATTCAGTCATGCCGGTCACCGATCCGGCATCTCCTGTTGATATCAACGGTTGGAGATCCTGCACCAGGTGCGGGATGACGACCTTTTTGGACAGCCTCGGAAGGATTTGGAAATTGGTACACCGATTTTCAGACCGAAAGGTGTATTGTGGGTCAAAATAAAAAAACCCCGAATCGGAAACCGACACGGGGTTAAGTGCAAGTAGTGAAGAACCAGTCTTCATTTGTTTGCGATTTATTTGTCCATCAGCTTTTTGAAGTCATCCATAGTGGAGCGGACTGCAGCAGCTGATTCGTCTAAAAGATCTCGTTCTTCTTGGTTTAAGTCAACCTCAATAATCTCTTTTATACCGCCATGTCCCAGTTTTACGGGCAGGCCTATAAAGAGATCATCAATGCCATACTCTCCGTTTGGCTTCACAGCACATGGAAAGATGCGGTTCTGATCAAGCATGATCGCTTCAACCATTTGAGCAGCAGCAGCTCCGGGAGCATACCATGCCGAGGTTCCCATTAAGCCAACAATCTCACCGCCACCTTTCTTAGTTCGGCTGACAATATCATCAAGCTTACTTTTGTCAATCATTTGGGTGACCGGAATACCGGCTACTGTTGTGTAGCGGGGCAGCGGTACCATTGTATCACCGTGTCCGCCCATTAGAAGCGCCTGAATATCTTTTGGAGATACGTTCAGCTCTTCAGCGAGGAATGCGCGATAGCGTGCTGTATCAAGAATCCCTGCCATTCCCATCACTTTGTTATCGTCCAAGCCTGATGCTGCGTGAGCTACGTATGTCATAACATCCAGCGGATTGGAAACAATAATAAAAATTGTGTCAGGAGAGTACTTGACGAGCTCAGTAGCTACTGAATCCACAATCTTTGCGTTGATCTCCAGCAGATCATCACGACTCATTCCCGGACGACGCGGAACACCTGCTGTTATCACGCATACATCAGATCCTTTTGTATCTTCATAATCAACAGTACCATTGAGTCGAGTATCAAATCCGTGGATGGGTGATGATTCCCATTGGTCAAGTGCCCGGCCTTTTGAGGGATAAAACGTTTTGTCGTCTTCTTTTTTCTCGATATCCACCATAACGACCTCTTTTGCAAAATCGCGTTGTGCGACGCTAAGCGCCACTGTGGATCCAACATTTCCTCCAGCTCCTACTACAGTTACTTTCATTTGTACGGTTTTTTGATTTTTGGTTCGATTTAAATAGTTGTCTTGTTCGTTTATTAACTAAAAAATCACTAATTGCTATCTCGTCCGCGGCGGTTGTCAAGACCCCACATTAATTTGTTTCTAAGTGTTTCAAAATACGTCTGATTCTTTAGCATAACCAACCCGATACTATATTCACTCTTTTGTATCTCCACTGTTGTAATGGAGTTATCAAACATACGACCATCACATGAAAATAAGATGTGGTCCGGTTTTTCTTCAACTTCAATCACAAGCTTTTTGTCTGATGGCAGCACAAGCGGGCGGGTAGTTAGCGTGTGCGGATTGATAGGGGTTACGATCATTACCGGCGTGCCCGGCATCACGATTGGCCCTCCGGCGGATAAATTGTAGGCTGTTGACCCGGTAGGTGTTGATATCAAGAGGCCATCAGCCCAGAACCGGTTCAGTAATGTGCCGTCATAATCAGCACGAAGACTTACCATTGATGACGTGTCTTTTTTGGTGAAGAGAAATTCATTCAGAGCATTGAACTCTTCACCACCCTCTGTAGCAGCATGCAGCATGGCACGTTGCTCGATTTCAAACCGGCCGTCTTCGAGATCGCTGAGTGCTTCAGATATTTGATTGGGCTGAACGTTGGCCATAAATCCGAGCCGACCCGTGTTGATACCCAGCACAGGTGCATTAGTATTTTTAACGTATCGCGCGGCATGAAGCATAGTGCCATCTCCGCCAATCGCGATGATAAAATCTGATTCTGTAACACACTCTTCTTCAGAAGATTTGAGGCTGACAATACCGTTCATTGAGATTCCTTCCACGGAGTCAGCAAAGGCAGACGATAAAAAGACAGTGTGTTTATGTTCACTGCACCATTGCAGAACCTGCTGCAGTGGGTCTTTGATAGAATATTTGTCGGGATTGGCGAGAATGCCCAGTTTCATTGAGTATCTGCTTAATCTTCGTTAATCCTGATATCCTCTACAAAAAGTTTCCAGGCTGTTTCTGTGTCCTGAATCCCGCTGATATGAGTATGTGAAAGTCCATATCCCGGTGTTTCAAGACGCATCCATTCATTAGCCTCAAAAGGCAGGAGACTCTCATGAAATGCGTCGTTTGAAAAGGTGTAGAGGCTTGTTCTTGAAATAGGTGTTCGTATGTCAGTGAGCGTAAACTCAGACTCCGGCGCCAAATATTGCTGCTGAATTTGTGTAAGCAGCATTCGCGCATAGGGATCTGTTGTATACGTAAGATAATATTGTGAATCAGGTGCCCCAATGTTTCCATCCGGCTGAGACAAATTTCCTGGGAGGCTGAGGATACCAGTGTAATTAATAGAGTCAGCTGAAATGTTTGTAAGCCGGTTTCGCAGCCAGGCTAGATTTGCACGGCGGGTTTCATTCAAATAAAATTGTACGCGTCGTTCACCTATTAGATGTGCTGAATATTGATTTGTATAACCCGGTGCCAGAGTACCGTCATCATTAATAACCACACGTTTTGTTTCGGGCCCAGCCTCTGGAATCCAATCAATATTTTCCGAAGCAAACTGCTGAAAAAGTGCACTCTCCTTCGAAAAATAGGTGAAGTCAATACGATTCAACTGTGGGGATGTTAACCGCTCACCATCGGATCCCGGACTTTGGCGGACCAATATGATGGTATTGTCGTTTCTCTCTTCAAAACCGTAAGCTCCTGTTCCAACCGGATTCGTTTTCAGTGACCGGTTCTGTGATTGAAGAGCTTCCCGCGGATAAATTGATAAGTAAGGCGAGGCAAGTTTCTTTGTGAAGTCAGGGTCTGATTCTATCAGCCTGAATCGAATTGTTTTAGAATCAACAACCTGTATTCCGGAAACGCCGTCAAGTGCCCGTCTGCTGGTATCATATATATACCGCTGATCTTCGAAATAATCCTGATATCCATCCACATTCATCAAAAGGGCTGAGGCGTTGTCAGGAACCGTTGCACGGGCTGTTCTTTCAAATGCCCACTTAATATCAGCTGCCTGAATTCGACGGCCAATACCACTAATGAACACATCGCTATCATGGTAAAAGAGGTCAGTATTAATCTCAAAGGTATAGCTTAGACTGTCGTCGGAGACGGTGGCAATTTGCACTATGGCCGGAACCACATCACCATTTTCATCAACCGTATACAGTCCGTCATAAATAAGGGATAGCACTCTTTTTGAGCTCAGGTTATTAATAAAAAGTGGATCCAGGTTGTCAACTGGTTCTAGAAGCCCGACCTTTAGCTGCGTAAAAGAATTGGCAGAGTCAGCTAGCTGTGGATTTCTCTCGGTAATATTTTGGGGTGAGTCCTCTATGACACGAACGTCACCGCTGGAACCACAGGAAACCGTGAATACCATAGCCAGAATCAGAAGCAGGCCATTAAGTTGATATCGATTGATTGTATTCATCTGTTATTTAGATCTTTTTAAGCCTTTCATTCCTTTAACGGCTTTCTGGCTAAGTAAGTTTGTTTCATAGCTTTGGACACGCCCGTTTTTTTTCTGATGCTGTGAGATAGCGATATCAACAAGCTCTTCAAGAAGATTATTAAAGCTAAGCCCGTTCTCCTTCCACAGATAAAATGAAAATGATCCGGGAATAGTATTTATCTCGTTGAAATAAAATTCGTTCGTATCAGCGTTTACAAGAAAGTCGAGCCGTGCGAGACCGCTTGCCTGGATCGTTGAAAAGACTTTTTTCGCTGTGGACTGAATATTCTCTGCCAGCTCTTTTGGAATGTCGGCAGGAATTTCCCGGTCGGCTGACGCCATCCCTTTTGCACCTTCTTCCTGTTGATATTTGTCAGCAAAGCTCAGCAACTCCTCGCTCCCCATTGGGCGCTCGCAGACACTTACTTTGTTGTCTTCGGGGGTGCCCAATACTGAGCAGTTAATCTCAACCAGTGGAGAGATCGCCTTTTCCACCAACAGGTAAGAATCATAACGAAAAGCTGTTTCGATGGCTGTTTCGGCTTCATCCAAATTTTTTACAATTTCGACACCTATACTGCTGCCTAGATTTACAGGTTTCACAACTGAGGCTTCACCCAGCGCATCGATATCTGATAATATCTGATCGCGATTGTCGATCCATCGGCTTTCAGTAAAGTCTATGCCATCAACTACGGGAATACCGGCTGCCCCACAAAGTTGTTTGGTCACTACCTTGTTCATTCCGATAGCGGACCCCATCACGCCGCTTCCGCAATATGGCATGTTGTACGTTTCACAGATTCCCTGGAAGGACCCGTTCTCTCCGGCTGACCCATGAAATGCAGGCAGTACAGCATAAACAGGAAATTCGTCAGAGCGGTTGAAAAACCCGGATGTTATTGTTTTTAAAACGGGGCGTCCATCTTCGAGCCGGGTAAACACACAAGTGTCGGCTGATGAGGTGAGTTTACTTAGATCCTTATATTTTTTCAGGTCGCGCAACACATCACCCGTAAACCACTGGCCTGATTTAGAAATATAAAGCGGAATCGTTTGATAGGCCGAATCTTCAAACGCGGCCAGTACCTGCATAGCAGTGAGTACAGACACTTCATGTTCAGGAGACACTCCGCCAAATGCGACTATTATATTGGATTTGCTCATAAAAAACGTGGAATTAAATGATACTGAATGATACAAAGTTCACCCGATAATAGATAGCTGAGCTGAGGATGTTCCCACATCGGAAGATGTAATAAAATGAAAGATTTCCCTCCTGAAGCTTTCACAATTTATGATGACGAGATTTTTTCTCTATTTTAAGCGGATTGAAAATAATCTGAACAAATACATGGTTCGTGATTTGTTTTCGCATTATCTGCGCATTTATAGTTTGCTGATCGACTGTAGGAGTTCCGGTTCCAGCGCGATGAGTCAAACTATAGATCCATTTGCTTAATTATAAACAGCTTATTGAATATATGACACGTTCACTGCCTCTTCTATTGCTTTCGTTTCTGTTTCTATCATCCTGTAGCCTTTTTCGGTCAGCCTCAAACGACACTCCATCGCGACCTGCAGGCGGACCATCCGACGGCTATAGCAGCGTCATTACCAGCGATGCTGTTTCCAGTGATGGTGTACTTGATGTACACTATGTAGACGATGATATCTTTTACGAGATTCCCGACTCCTTGCTGGGCCGCGATTTTCTGATGGTAAGCCGGGTGGCAAAAGTCCCGAGCAATTTTTTCGGGTTTGTATCAAGCGGCAGCAAGACGGCAGAGCAAGTCTTTATTTTTGAAAAAGCGAAGGATAAGATCAATATTCGTCAGCGATCATATAACAGCGTGGCTGCCGATTCGCTTCCTATCTATAAATCCGTGCAGGCCAATAATTATGAGCCAATTATCGGGACGTTTGAAATTGCCGCTCGAGGGCCAAATGATGACACATCCGTCATTCAGATTAATGACTTTTTTGAGAATGATGTGCCCGCTATTTCCGGGATGGTAGATTTTCTGAGAAACATCTACTCGGTTCGTCGTCTCGACAGCAACCGAAGCTACATCGACACCGTGCGCACCTATCCGAAAAATGTTGAGGCGCGCCACGTGATGACCTATGAGGCGATGGAACCGCCATCTGCCGAAGGAACCAACACAATTTCTGTATTAATGAACCAGAGCATGATATTACTTCCCAAAGAGCCGATGCGGCCACGTCATGCTGATTACAGAGTTGGATATTTTACCGTAAACCAGCTCGATTTTAGCTCGAATGCACAAAAAGCTGACACACGTTCACTCATTCGCAGATGGAGGCTGGAGCCATCAGATCCAGAAGCGTATGCGCGGGGTGAACTTGTTGAGCCTGTAAAGCCGATCGTTTACTATGTGGATCCCGGCACTCCCGAGGAGTATCGTGAGA
>CAZVEP010000109.1:0-10163 GCA_964625635.1 uncultured Rhodohalobacter sp. | reverse complement strand
TTTCAAATCGTTACGTCGCTACGTCGAAAATCTCACAAATCGCTAAATCAAAATAAAAGAGCTGCACCGGTTGTCATACCGGGCAGCCTCAAAACACAAGCAGAGGTTACTGCTGTTCAAAAAACCTTATCGCCGCTGAATCTCTTCAATTACCGGCTCTTCGCCATTTAAAATTTCTGATTTTTGAATTCTCAGTTCAGAGCGGGCGGGAAGTGCCGTATGCCTGCCCGTCCAGTTTATGGTGATCAAGAGCATCTCATCATTTTCAAGTGAGCGAAGTGTAGGGCCATAGTCCTGAACTGTTTGTATCAGGACACCGTGAAACCGGTCGACCAGTTTGTTAACATCTTCGTCAGAAAGGCTTTCGCGCTGCTGTTCTCTGATGCGTTCCCCTGCTTCTCTTGCCGATCTTTCCAGCTCTTCAGTATCGATATCAGGCGATTTCAAACCGGTGATGCTGTCTATACGCTGTGCCAGATCTTGTATTCCGCTCATATCAATACCTTCAAGCATATTAGAGATTTCAACAGATAAGCTGTCAGTTTCTATTCTTAGCCCTTCAATTTTCACGTCACCAAAGTCGAACCAGCCAGACCGCACATTAGCATTGATGGTGTAACTGAGACCGAGTCCCGGCAGATATTCTGCCTTGGGAGACCGCCGAACTCTGATAGTATCTGAAATCTCTGACAGGGACGTCTGCAATATGGATGCAAATACGGTTTGATCGCGTTCTTCTTCCTGGTCCTCCAGGTCAATAATTTCTACACGGTTTTCGAATTCGCTTTCGCTAATGGAATTCTCATCGAACGCCCGGATATCAGAAGCAGTGGCCCATGCCGTCAGATTGGTGAAATCTCGATTTTCATTGTTAATGGTCGATCTCAACATAAAGATGTTTGGTGCATCAGACTGGCCGCCAAACGTGAGACGAATTACCTCATCACCAGGAAGATCATCAAAGAGTGGAGCATAGTTCATCAGGTATTCCATAAACCGCTCTTCTACAATGTCCCGGCTTAGTCCGCGGCTGTCGTCTGAGTCAGAGTCGTCACTGCCGTTCACGCTTATTCTAACCTGACCTTCACGTCTCATCTCAATAATAGCAGGTGCGTAATTTGCTGCAATGGAGAAGTGAATGCCGTAGCCGGGTATGTACTGTCCGGACACGTTTCGTGTGTTTCGGCCAAGGTATGACTGCGGCGAATTCTCAGCGCCAAAAAGTTCTTCAATAATGCCTTCCGCAATTCTAATGTCGCGATCAAAACGGTCGGATGACTGGGCAAACAGCGATCCGGCTACGAGGGTCATTAAAAGTATAAGTGGTAAAAGTATGGCTGATTTTTTCATGGTTTACTCGTTTTTGGTTATTCAATATCAAATAAAGGCGTTCTTAATTATGGCAGATTTTCATTTGTCTCCATCATACCGGAATGTTGCTGCCGGAGGGAAGTGGTTGTGAGTTTTTCAATTAAAGTTTCGAACCCTTGCAGCTGCTGGTCAGGACTTTGGCCAAAGACGGCTGGCATAGCGTGATTATTTTGCTCTTTCAGCTCACTTACTGCCGAATAGCATTCCCCTATGGCACTTATTTCTGTCGTGGCGACGGGTGAATTGCCAGGTTGTAATTCCTGCCCGAATGTAATCTGGGTTCCATACTTGGTCGGGGTTATCTGCAGATTCACGAATGAAAACACCATCATGAAAAAAAGAAATATCAATGCAGATATGATTTGAAGTTTCATAAATCAGTCGTTTGATTGTTGAACGTTTAGTGCGAAAATGAGGTCTTCAATCGTCTGCTCAGTCTGGAGGAACTTGTAATAAGTCTCCTCTTCAAGCTGTGCCAAACCCTCACTTACAAGTATCAAATCCTGCTGGCGCCGCTGGTTGTAGTAGGTGGTAAGTGTTTGAATCACATCTTCCATCTGCTGCTGATGCTGCTCGCGCGTCTGTTGAAGAGCCGTTGCCATCACCTGGCTGTTCCGATCCTGTACCTCGTCCATCATGTCATAAAATTCGGCTTTTGTGATGTAGGCTTCAGTTTGATCCGGTTCGTTTGTTTCTTGGGGCAGTGTTGCGCTGCCAAAGGATATAAGAGTGCCGCGATCGGTATGTGAAACCTGAAGATTCATGAATGAGAACACAGCAAAAGAGAGAAGAATAGCCGCAGCGATGGCGGCAACAGCTGAGAGCGTAAAGATTTTGCTGCGTTTTGAAAAACGAGACCTATCATTTTTTGAAGTGTCTGAGTCGGGCTTGATAAGCAGCAGGTTGCCAGGCTTGATCTCTGTGTCATCTTGTTGTAGCAGTTTACGTGTCGACTGCATGTCGTCGAGCTCCTGCTTCAGGGCGGAATCATTTTGCAGAATCTCTTCAAATTCCCGCCGTTCTTCGGGCTCCATCTCATCGTAGAGATAGTCCATAAGTCTGGATTGTGCGTCTTTTTTATCCATTGTTCAGATATTCGTGTTTGATATTCCAGTTTGTTAATACTCTGCGAGTTGATTTAAGCCCGTAATAAAGCCGCGACTTAACCGTGCTTTCAGGCTCTTCAAGGATGTCGGCAATTTCACGGAATTTCAGTCCTTCGTACTCTTTCAGGATGATGACCGCTCGTTGTTCATCGGGCAGCATAAGCAGTGCTTTTTGAAGGATGGTGCCAAGCTCTTTGTTCTGAAGTTCGGTGTCAGGCGCAGTTTCTTCTCCTTCAATTCCGTCCGCCTGTTCAATGTATGCCTCAAGCGAGGTAGATTTTCTCCGCCCGGCGCGTTTCAGTTCATCAAGACAGAGATTGTTGGCAATGCGATAAATCCACGATGAAAACTTCTCCGGTTCTTTCAATCCGGCTACATTCTGATACGTTTTAATAAATGTTTTCTGGGTGATATCGTGTGCGTCGGCCTCATCAGCAAAAAACCTGTAGGCAAACCTGTAGATTTTGCCGTGCCACGTTTCCACAAGCCTTGAAAAGGCGTCCCTGTCGCCTTTCTGTACCTGTTTTATCAGCAGCAGTTCATTCATGTCGTCCATCAGGGTTTCTGATTTATCCTTGAGAGTTTTTCGCAATGTGTATGTATGACGACGCGGCTTCGGAAAAAGTTTTAATGGAAATAATATTTTTTCTTTCTACCAGGATTGCCCTGACCACGTATTGTTATTTTGAGCTGGAAAAAGATTCAAAATTGCTCAGAAAAATTGTTCTAATATCGCGGACAAAAGTATGGGAGGCCTGAATCGAAGCAGCTTTTGACTTCGTTCAGGTATATTTATTGATGTGTAATATCCTTAGTTATAGGGGAAAGTTTGAAAATTCGTAAGAAGCTTCAGAATTTACGATCGGATACTTGAATATACTCTTTACTTTATTCAGATTGTATCAGTGCAACGACAGGCAAATCTATTCAAATATTTAATTATAAATAAATGTACTTCAGCACAACTGACGACGGTATTGAACTCGGTAAAATTCAGAATGATCTTGCGTATCTGCATGCTTGCTACGTGGAAATGCTGCGCGATATCGGAGAGGACAATGTGGCTGACGCCATCGAAAAAGGCCACCACTCAAAAACAGAATCTGAAAAGATCAGTAAAGCTTTCTCGCTGTATTTTCAGTTTATCACCATTGTGGAGGAAAACGCAGCCGTACAGTTGCGGCGAAAACTGGAGGATGAGTATGGACTTGCCCGCATTTCAGGACTTTGGGGAAAAACACTTCAGGAATTAAAGGACCAAAGTATCACTGAACAGGACATTCTTGAGAAGCTGCCGGATATAAGTGTTGAACCCGTCCTAACCGCACACCCGACCGAGTCGAAGCGGTCTACGGTTATTGATCAGCTTCGATCTGTCTATCTGCTGATGGTTAAGCGTGAAAACCAGATGTGGACTGAAAATGAGACCAGAGAGATCCGCGATGAGATCATGACGGCGATGGAGCGGCTCTGGAATACCGGCCAGGTTTTTCTTCATAAGCCATCTATTCAGGATGAGTTCAGAAATATCAGGCACTATCTAACCAATGTGTTTCCGGAAGTTTTGCCTATGCTCGATCAGCGTCTCCGAGACGCTTGGAACCAGGCCGGTTTAAATTCTGAACTTTTAGATGATTACAGAAAATTTCCTTCGATCAGCTTTGGCAACTGGGTTGGCGGCGATAGAGACGGACATCCATTCGTTACTCATGATGTGACTCGTGAGACGCTGCATGACTTGAGAAAAGAAGCGCTGCACCTGCTAAAAAAGGATCTTTCAGACCTTGCCAAGAAACTGAGTATTTCATCTTTTGAGGTTCGCACCCCGGAGTCTCTTACAGCCCGTATTACGGAATTGGCGAAGCGTGGTGGATCATCCGCAAAAGAGGCCATTGAGCGAAACCCCGAAGAACCCTGGAGACAGCTTTTGAACCTGATGCAGGCTCAGCTTCCTCTTGAGGACGATGGGGAGCCGGTTCTAAAACCACAAGCAGGCCGGCATTATAAATCTGATATGGAGGTACTCTCTGACTTGGATATCCTCATCCAATCGTTGCACGAAATTGACGCTGAACGGATCATCAAACGCGACGTTGAGCCGATCGCCCGAAAAGTGAAGGCATTTGGCTTTCACCTGGCTACGCTGGACATCAGGCAGAACAGCCGGTTTCACGATCAGGCGATGGCGCAATTGCTGGAAGCGGCCGATATTGAGGATGGAGAAGATTTTGCTAACTGGCCTGAAGAGAGGCGAGTGAAATTTCTGAATGAAGAGCTAAAAAGTGCCCGCCCGTTCGTGCGCAACCGGTATGGAATAGGAAACGAAGCGGAGGCCGTTCTTTCCTGCTATCATGTGGTAAAGAAACATATCGCACGGTATGGTACCCAAGGCATCGGATCGTTTATTGTTAGTATGACCCGGAGTCTGTCGGATCTGCTGGTGGTGTATGCGCTCTGCCGAGAGGCTGGTTTGATGGAGCACACCAACGACGGACTGGCGTGCAAAGTGCCTGTAGTGCCTCTTCTTGAAACAATTGAGGATCTTGAGCAGGGACCCGGGATTTTGGATAAATTCCTGAACCACCCGGTGACGCAGCGAAGCATTTCATACCGGCAGGACCGCGACAATAGCGACCGGTTCCAGCAGATTATGATTGGTTACAGCGATAGTAACAAAGATGGCGGAATTTTTGCCAGCCTCTGGAGTTTGAATCAGGCACAGCAAAAATTGACGGATGTGGGACAAAAGAATGGGGTTCGGATACAATATTTCCATGGCCGGGGCGGAACCATCAGCCGCGGTGCAGGTCCCACGCATCGGTTCATTGCAGGGCTGCCGTCTGGAACCGTTCAGGGAGATATGCGTCTCACAGAGCAGGGCGAAATGATATCCCAGAAATATGCCAATCCCGTAACGGCCCTCTATAACCTGGAGCTGCTTCAGGCCGGGACGGCTTTTCACACACTGGGGAAAGATAAAGGCGAAGGTCTTCGGGATTCCTTTCAGCCGATTGTCAATAAACTTTATGACTATAGTTTGGAGAGCTACCAAAATCTGGTACATAACGATCAGTTTGTGACATTTTTTGCACAAGCTACACCGATCGATATCATAGAGTCGAGCAGTATCGGGTCTCGTCCGGCGCGGCGTACCGGGAAGCGATCATTTGCTGACCTGAGAGCCATTCCGTGGGTCTTTAGCTGGAGCCAGGCCAGGTTCTTTCTGACGGGCTGGTACGGCGTTGGCTCGGCACTTGAGAAATTACGCGATGAAGATCCTGATGCTTTTACAACGCTCAGCAAAGACGCTGTGAACTTTATGCCGTTTCGTTACATCATCACCAATGCATCATCTGCCATAGCGCTCACTGATAAAGATATCATGAAGAAGTATGCGTCTCTGGTAGATGATGAGGAACTGGCGAAACATTATCTCGACAGGATCGAAGAGGAGTTCAATCGAACAAAGACTATGCTTGAACTGCTGTACGGGCATAAACTCAGTGAGCGGCGCCCGCGAATGTACCGTATGATTGAGTTCCGGTCAGAGCGATTGAAGCCGCTGCATATGCTTCAGATTGATCAACTTAAAATGTGGCGTGAATTGAAAAAGAGTGGAAAAGACGATGAGGCAGCAGGACACCTGACGGATATGTTGCTCGTTCTGAACGCTATTGCCAGCGGCTTGGGTACTACGGGGTAGTTAATGTTGGCAAACACAATCCTCGAACCTGATCTATTCTGAACATAATGTATTTCAATAGATTTGGAGGTCTCACGGGATTTTGATAATAGTGTCCTTAATACAAGCTGTTAGTCGTCAATTGCCTGGAAAACCATTTGCCGGAACTTCCAGCCCGACTGATCGCCGGTTGGCCCCCGAGTTTGTTTGAATAGAATCCCAATCACATTTTCGTTCGGGTCGGCAAAGTACGAGGTGTTGAAGTACCCACCCCAGTCAAACGTACCTTCGCTGCCCCGACCACCCATCGCTTCTCCATTTTCGTCAATCAAACCAAATGCCAGGCCATAGTCAATCCCTCTATCTCCGAGCAGATCGCCCACTTGATTTTGCATCATAAAGTTAACGGTGGTGCGGCTGAGAAGACGCGTGCCGGCATACTCACCGTTGTTCAGATACATTTGCAAAAACTTTGCGTAGTCAGCAGCTGTGCCGGACAATCCAGCTCCGCCTGAGAAAAATGTCATAGCGCCTGTTTTGGGATAGTCGGGATCGTAAAATGTTTCAGGGTAGGGCGTCCACTCTCCATTCTCATCTTTTTGCTGAACAGTTACCAGCCGGTCGTGTTTAGCTTCCGGCAGGTAGAACCGCGTATCATCCATGCCTAAAGGGTCAAAAATCCGTGTTTGAAGAAACTCATCAAACGGCATCCCCGACATCACCTCAATAAAATATCCCAGTACATCCAGCCCTTCACCATATGTAAAAGCTTCGCCCGGTTCATGCTGTAGCGGCAGTTCGGCCAGCCTGGTAACGCTCTCTTTAATAGTGATAGGTTCCGTCGTATAAAGATCGGTGACGCCCGCTTTCTCATAGATCATTTTGAAGCGTTGATCTCTGTCAATAATACCGTATCCAATACCGGAAGTGTGAGTAATCAGATCACGGATTGTAATCTGATTCTCTGCTGGAACAGTCGTGTACGTTGTGTCATCGGCGTTAAAGGTGTCAAGTATCTGTGCCTCGCCAAACACCGGTAAATAATTGGATATAGGATCATCAAGCCTGAAGTGGCCCTCCTCCCAAAGCAGCATCACTGCTGTTGAGGTGATCGCTTTGGTTTGGGAGGCAATCCGAAAGATATCATCGCGCTGCAGTTCCCGTCCGCTCTGGTTATCCGCCATGCCGAATGCTTTATGATAAATGATCTTACCATTGCGGGCGATGAGGGCAACCGCGCCCGGGATTCGGTTTTCTTCGATCTGTTCAGCCAGCATGTTGTCAATCAGCGAGAGACGTTCCGGTGACATGCCGTAATTTACAGCTCTTCCCTCAGAAAGGGGTGGTGTAGAGACTATAGAGTTGGTTTGAGCGTAGCTTGCAATTGAAAACAGAGTGAAGAAAGCAGCAAGTAGAATTCTCATGAAGTTTTCAAGTAATCAGGTTGGGATTGGGTAAAGTCACCCAAGGGCAGATCATGATTGTGTCTATATAAAAACTGCAAGCCGAAATTCCTACTAGTCGAACTTAAAATGTGTTAGATCCCGAACTTCAAACCCCAATATTTCAAATTACAATTATAGGTTAGGAATGAAATTTTTGATTTATACTTTTGTTAGATTAACTCAGTATTATACAAAGTTGATTAAAAAGAACATCGAATAAGCACAATCATAAACTTCTTGTCACCGCAAAATTGTCAATAGTTCGTATAACCTCATCATTATTTGTGCTGGTAGCCATAATCGGGTCCTATCTGGCGTTTACAGGCACTAATGCTGTTCCAGAAGAAATTGAGTCAGATTCTGATTCTGAGCCTGCAGGCTGGGTGATGGATGATACGCTTGCTTTATTCCTTCAAGATTTCGAGTTGGATTTTGCGGAGGGACTTGAGGCCAGGGGCATTCCCGGTGCTGCAGTATCTATCGTCAAAGATGGCCGGGTGATCTACCAGAGAGGGTTTGGTGTAAAAGAAGCGGGCGAGTCAGGACAAGTTAATGAGCACACTATATTCCGGCTGGGAAGCGTATCGAAAGGTTTTGCATCGGTATTGACGGGGGTATTTGTGGAAGAAGGTCTCGTGCAGTGGAACCGGCCGGTATCATCCTACCTCGAAGAATTTAAACTATATGATCCCGATCAAACCGGGCGGGTTCAGGTTAAGCATCTTCTCTCTCATACATCAGGACTGCCCCGTCATGCATACACGAATTTAGTTGAGGATGGGTTGTCGCTGGATCGGATTATACCACGTCTGGAGCGGGTTCCATTGATCGCCAGGGAAGGCGCTACTCTTTCCTATCAAAATGCGGCTTATTCAGCGATTGAAAAAGTTCTGGAGGTTCAGACCGATACTGATTTTAATACCCTGCTGGATAACAGGCTTTTCATACCGCTGGGAATGGATTACTCGTCGGCAACCTATGATGATATCAAAAATTCGGAAAATAGTGCCCGGCCGCACGTCTATTATTCCCGATCGAGAGGGTATGTTCCGATTTCAATTTCCAGAAAGTATTATAATGCAGTTTCTTCCGGGGGAATCAACGCATCTGCATCCGATATGGGTAAGTGGCTGCTTTTGCTCACGGGACATCATCCGAACGTCATCTCAAAAGAGACACTTAATGAGATTTATGAGCCGGTGGTAACGCTTAACAACCGACGGTTCAGCCGGTACTGGAACAGCGTGAACCGCTCACAGTATGGCCTGGGATGGAGAGTTCTGGACAATAGCGGACAGCGGATTGTGTACCACGGTGGCTACGTAAATGGCTTCAGAAGTGAAGTTGCATTCGCGCCTGATGACGGAATCGGCATCAGTATTCTTATCAACGCCAATTCAAGCTATCCGCTGACTGTTATTCCGGACCTTTTTGAGCACTTCCGTTTAGATAATGAAGTCGCTTCTTCTGACTAACCTACCTCTCAATTAGTTGGCTAAGAGAATAGTGATCAATGGCAAGTTGTTGATAAATAATTATTTTGAAGCAATTTTAGCGAAATTTTTATCGATCTCTTATGAAATATCTGCTGATTGGTTTTTTTATAGTGCTTCCCGTCTCACTATCTGCCCAAATCAACGAAAGCGATACGCTTAGAACAAAAGCGAGCCTCTCGCTTACAGGCTTCTATCAGGACGGAAATGTGCAAACCAAGATCTTCAGGGCACAGTCTGAGTTTAGTTTTCACCCGTTGAATAAAGCTGTCTTCAAAACAAACAACTCCTATGTGTTCCAGGAGTTTGGAAAACAGAAGGCTGATGAAGATGTGCTGAGCCTGAACTTTTTGTACCTATATCCTGAGAAAAAAATACATCCGTTCTTATTGGGATTTGTAAGCACCAACTTCCGGCGGCGGATTGATCTTCGATTTCTTACCGGTGGAGGTGTGACGTATCAAATAGTGGAAAGTGGAAGTGAGTGGCTAAAAGTTTCGATTTCCGGTGAATATGAACAGACTGATTTTGCGAGCAGTGATTTCAATCGGGATGAATACGATGGCAATCGTGAAATCAATACCCTTCGGGGGACTGTCTGGATAAGCGGGCGATATCACCTGTTTGAGAATAAGATGATTCTAAGCCATGAAAGCTTTTATCAGCCATCACTTGAGGATAGTAATAATTATCGCTGGCGGGCCGATCTGGGGCTTGAGCTGCCTATCTGGGAATTCCTGAACTTTAAAATCAATTATCTGCACACGTTCGAAAGCGTCGTAATCGAAAATCAAAAGCAGCAGGACCGATTCCTTACCTTTGGTTTTACTGTGAAGAGTTTTTAGATGAAAGAAAGAGCTGCAATTTATAGGTCTATATTGATCGGTGTGGGTAATTTATTTTTGAGAACTAATCAAGAAAGTAGAGAAAAAAGTATTTGAAGAATTCACTTTGTGAGACTAGGACACCTTCGGCCTTGAAATAATTGGCGATCAAGGGAATTGTAAGATCTGCGGGAACCTTTTATCATATCGCTTCGCGTTCAAAAGATGAGCGGCGAGGAACC
>CAZVEP010000108.1:0-10203 GCA_964625635.1 uncultured Rhodohalobacter sp. | reverse complement strand
TGTTCTCAAGCCACTTCCTCAAGCTCAAACTCAAACGAAAAGCGCGTTCCGTGGCCATTAGAAGTATAGTTAGCTTCTCCCCTGAGCTGACTTACAAGCGTGCGGATTAGAGTAACGCCCAGTGTCTGCTGATTTTCGAAGTCAAAGCTTTCAGGGAGACCGTGTCCGTTATCAGCTACTTTTATTTGGACCTTCTTCCCAATCGTGTCCAATTCAATATTAATTTCACCGGCATCACTGTTTTTAAACGCATGCTTGTAACAGTTCACGATGCATTCGTTGAGTAACAGGGATAGCGGCACTGCCTGGTTCACATTCATTTTGATGTCATCCATTCGGTAATTCAGTTTGATATCCTGTTCAGGCTGTTTAAATGCATCTGATACGGCATCTACAAGTTCCCTGGCAAAATCAGATATATTGATATTTGCAAAAGTCTCATTCTGATAAAGTTTTTCGTGAACCAGTGCAATTGACTGAATTCGCAACTGACTGTGCTGAAGAGCTATTTTTGCACTTTCATCCTCCAGGTTCCACATTTGCATCTGTAGAAGGCCTGATATCACAGCCAGATTATTTTTCACCCTGTGGTGGATTTCGGCCAGTAAAATATTCTTCTCACGAAGTGATTCACTAATTCTCTGTTCCGATTCTTTCTGAACGCTGATATCACTGGCCACGAATACCAGTCTGACGTCCTCATTAACTTCATCGCTGAGTACAGATGTCGATAGAATTACCGGGAGTACATGCCCCTCTTTCGACACAATTTTGGTCTCCAGCTCATTGATTGCCAAGTCATTATTGACAATTGTCGTTTTTATTTTTTCGCGTTCATTTTCCTCAATGATATTCCATACTGGAAAGTGCTCAAGATCAGCATTGTTATAACCCAGCTTGCGATGGACTGTTTTATTCGACATCTGGATATATCCCTCATCATCCGTTACGAATAACATATCACCCATCGACTGAATGATGTTATTCACATACGATCGGGAAACCATACTTTTACTAAGGTTTTCAGCCATCTGGTTAAACGTATCAGCCAGTCTCGATAATTCATCTTTTGATCTCAGCTTAATACGCTGATCCAGATTACCACTACCAATCTTTTTAGCAGCAGTCGTAAGTGTGTTCACAGGCTGAGTGATAGAGCGGTAAATAATGAATGCAAAAAGAAGTGAGGCTGCAAAACCCAAAATTGTTATAAGAATAATGCGACGCACAGTTTGATCCGCCCGATCTTCAAGCTTAGCCTGCTGCAGATCGAGAAACATATTTGAATTGGTGCGAAGATTCTCCAGAAGCGGAAGGAGCGTATTTCTGAAATACGGTTCAATTGTAACATTGAAAATTTCCTCGCCGTAATTTTCCTCCATGTTCTGATCAAGGAGCTCATCGATAAGTCCCCGGTAAGGGCCATAGGCTACAATTAGCGAATCCATCAGTGTATCCATTCGCTGATGAAGCTGCTGCAGCTCCGGGCTTTCCAGAACATTACGACTTGCTTGGTTTGAATAGTCATTGTAAGCATCCAGGAACCGATCTATACTTCGGATAATTGTTTCGCGAGCCTGACGCACCTGCGAAGATGTGCGCAGCGATTGATCACCTTCGCGAAGCTTCTCACTTTCAGTAAGAAAGTTACGCGTGTAGAGCATAGAGTTTTGAAGTGTCACAGTCATCTCAGTAAGAATCTGGAGTTCTGTGGCACTTTGCTGACTCTCGTAAATCAGATCCGTTTTGATTTCATTACTGAGATAGTAAGACAGAGAACCGGTAAGCAGCACTAAAAAAGCAACTGCCAAAAAACTTAAAAGAAGCTTGGTTCCAAGACGCATGTTAAGCAGGGAAAATTTAAAGAATCAGGTCGGTCTGTCTATATCTTTTATCGGCTGAATATTGTAAGAATAAACTACCAATAGTTATAATCTATAAATCTAAAATACACAGAATATTATCCTGTTATTGAACATATAGTTCAAAAATTGATAAGATCATTCATCGATTCTGAAATGGATTTCACATCCGGCAGGACGGCTTCCATCAACCCTACATTGTAAGGCATGGGTATGTCTGGCATGGTAAGTCGACGAACAGGTGCATCCAGGAACTGGAAAAGTTCCTCCGTTATTTGGGACGATATTTCAGCGCCAAATCCCGCCGTCTGTGTATCTTCATGCACAATAAGGCATCGATTTGTCTTTTTAACCGACTCGAAAACAGCATGTTTATCCCAAGGTGACAATGTTCTCAGATCGATAATATCTGCAGAAAGTCCGTCGTTTTCAGCAGCCTCCATACATCGTTCGCACATGGCTCCCCACGTAACCACGGTTATATCCTCCCCCTTTTTTAGATGTGAAGCTTTCCCAAACGGAATAACATATTGATCCCCCGGATATGGTTTGCGGGCTGACTTTGCATCAAGTAAATTTCTGTGTTCAAAGAAGATTACCGGATCATTTCCTCTCATAGCCGAGCGCAGTAATCCAACAGCATCTTCCGCATTTGAAGGATAGGCAACATTCCACCCAATCATTCTTGTAAAGAAAACCTCGTTAGATTCACTGTGCCAGGGATCACCACATTTTGCAAAACCACCCGGCATGCGGACCACCATGGGGGCAGCAAATTTATTTGCCGTGCGCCATCTTATCGTGCCACAATTCTTAAGCTGCTCGGTAGCCGGATCCGAATATTTCCGAAACTGGATTTCGGCAACCGGCATTAAGCCTGTATAAGCAAGACCCACTGCCCGCCCAATAATGCCTTCTTCCGACAAACTTGTATCAAATACCCGTTCACTTCCATGGGTGCTTTGGAGGCCCATCGTAGCTGCATGTACACCCCCTTTTTCACCAACGTCTTCACCAAACACAACTACTCTGCTGTTTTGATGAAGCTCATAATCAAGAGTTCGGCGTACTGCTTCTACTATATTTATTCTCTGTTTTTCCGGACCCGGCTCTTCAGATTCATCGGGTTTTTCATAGCCTGCCACACGCAATCCGCCAACTGATTGCAGTTCATCTGACTCCTCGTTCCATTTCACATATCTGGTTACATTATCTTTGGATGGATCATCCCGGCCCCAAGCCTTCTGGGCCGTGTCATCCACTAACGACTTGGTTTCACTTTCCAAATCAGCCCACTCCTTTTCTGAAACCAGTTTTGGTACAGCATAGGATTTGAGCTTTTTTAACGGGTCGCTTTTCTTCTCTTCTTGAATTTGCTCTTTTTCCTTATAGGACTGGTTATCTTGATATGAATGACCATTCAGACGCGGAACGGTAAGCCTGATTAACGCCGGCCCCTTTCCTTTTCGAACATAAGATACAGACGATTCAATGAGCTCCGCTGCTTCTTCGGGGTCTGTACCATCCCCATCGTATATCATAAGATTTTTAAATGACCGGAGATTATTTGCAATATTAGCTCCGGGCGTCTGAAATTCACTCCCGACAGAAATTCCGTAGCCGTTATCCTCAATAAAAAACAGAATTGGTAAATGCAGCGTGGTTGCCATTGTTATGGCCGACCAGAAACCGTTTGTAGCTACCGATCCGTCCCCACCTAGAATCACTGAAATTGCGTTTTCGTAAACATCATCCTTCAATTCAGATTTGTGATACTCCGTACCCTGGGCCCAGCCTGCCGCGGGTGTGTATTGTGACCCAACATCACCAGCCATCGGTAAGACTGTTGGTCCGTTATTTCCCGGCAAATTACATACAACCCCGATATCCCGTCCATCACTGTAACCGCCGCTTTTTGCCATGGGTGCAGCCATTGCATCTTCCAGAGGCAAACCGAGCGTTAGCATAAGTGGACGTGATCGATAATATGCACTGGCAGAATCTTTAGAGTGTGTAAGATGCTGGCCAAGTATGATTTGTGCCAGTTCGTGCCCTCTTGCAGAAAATTGGTACAAGACCTTTTTATCAGGTACTAACTCATTTTCTTCTTTGTCATCCAGGGCACGAGACAGCAACATAAGACGTACAATCTTTTTCCAATCGAGCTTATCGGCAGGTGAGAGCTGATCATTTTTTGCCATAGGTAATTCGACTTATTCCTATTTATTTTTGGGTCAGTTTGTAACTCTCTCTAAAATGGGTCATTTCCTGAGATGTTCCAATCGTTATTCGCACGCAATGAGGAAGGCCGAACGCTTTAAGGTGTCTCAGTATCACACCTTCTTCAAGCATGCTCTGAGTGAATTTTATCGCGTCTTGTTCAGTATCACAAACCATCATTACAGAATTTGAGATGGAAGGTACGTATTCAACGTTGTGCTCATCAAAAAATAAACTGAGTTTCTCACGTTCCTGATTCACAACTGAAACACTTTTTTCAAGAAAATCTTCATCCTGCACTGCTGCCAGAGCGGCTGCCTGGGCTAACGTGGTTGGCTCAAAGGTGAGCTTACTTTTCATTAGTTGCTCTACCAGTTCTGGGTGAGCTATTGCATAACCGATTCTAAAGCCTGCAAGGCCATAGCCCTTTGAAAAAGTTCGTGTGATAATAACGTTGTCCCGTCTGTAATCGATAGCATGGGGGTAGTCATTAACGTCCCGTGCATACTCAAAGTAGGCTTCATCGGCAATTACCAGCACACGGTCTGGCACATGGCTTATAAACTTTTCATACTCCTCTTTCTTGATATATGTGCCGGTCGGATTATTTGGGTTGGCAATATATACCATTCTCGTGTTTTCATCTATTGCATCGAGTATTCCGGAAATATTGAAGCCGTACCCGGATGTTGCCGGCACTTTTTTGAAATTAGCCCCCATCACACCACCCTGTACAAAAATACCTACAAAAGTAGCTTTGGACGTAACGATGTTATCTTTGCTGCTTAACAATGACCGGCATAGAATTGAAAGAATACTTTCAGACCCGGAAGCAACCAGGATCTCATTCTCACTCACGCTGTTTCGGTGAGCAAGTTCAGCTGTAAGCTTACGAGCCACTGGATCCGGATAGTCCTGAATCTCAGTCATTGCCTTTTCAACGGCAGGCTTCACGTCGGGGCTGCATCCTAGCCTGTTTTCATTGGATGCTAACTTCGATATAGTACCAATATTGTATGTTTCTTTAACTTCAGCAATCGTCTTACCTGCTTTGTACGCAGTAAGGTTCCGAATTCGTTTCGGTATGTCAATCAAAATAGTTCACTTATTTTTTCCAATTCAGTACAGAAAAAGTGTCTGAAACGTCGTTCATTATCCTGTGCAAAAATCGCCAATCACAGGAAAGAAACAAAGAAAGCGCTTTCAAAAGCAATTAATTATTTGAATGATATGGTTACGATATTGTTCTTACCTTAAATTCAATCAAAAATACACAAATAATGGCTAACCACTATTTAGTTACCGGCGCAAGTCGTGGCATTGGATTCGAAACTGTTAAGAATTTAGCTGATAATGATCATCTCGTTACTGCGGTGGCGAGATCCCGAGACAAACTGTCTTCGTTACGCGGCCTTTACCCGGAGCATATCCGTACATTGGCCGCCGATATTACCTCAGATCAGGACAGAGAAGGGATTATTCAGCATATGAGTGAAAATGGTTTGACCTTAGACGGGATTGTTCACAATGCCGGGCTTCTTATAAATAAGCCATTCGAAGATCTGACAAATGAGGATTGGCAGCGTCAGCTTGATGTGAATTTGCTTGCCCCTGTGTTTCTAACCAGGGATCTTTTAAAATTCATGAACCCTGGCAGCCACATTCTGAATATCAGCAGCATGGGGGGATTCCAGGGAAGCAGTAAATTCCCGGGCCTTACCGGATACAGCGTTGCAAAAGGTGCGCTCTCTATCTTAGCTGAGTGCCTCCCCGGGGAGCTTCAGGAAAAAAATATTAAGTGTAACAGCCTGTGTCTGGGAGCTGTTCAAACTGAAATGCTTGAATCGGCATTTCCAGGAATGGAGGCCCCCGTTCAGGCTGGTTCAATGGGTAAGTATATCAGTAATTTTTTAGAAACAGGCCATACGTTTTACAATGGTAAAGTACTTCCAGTTGCCCTGGCTGATCCGGATTAATCGGTCAATACATTACAACTTTAACTTATCAGATAATTTAATAAGAATCATTCTATGAAGACTACTGTGTTAACAATATTATTCAGTGCGATACTTCTCTTATCTTTTCCCTTTCAAAAAAACGTTGAGGCTCAAACCATAGATCTGTTAGGTGGAAACGTTCTCAATGGTGCTGTAACAGGTACCTTTTTAGGAGCAAGCGTCATGGGGCTGCAAAACAGTGATGATTTTGCCCCGCTCCGCATTGGACTGGGTGCCGGTATTTTAGGAGGTGCCGGGATTGCAGTGTATGATATTGCGACGCTCCCTCAGGGACAACAATTTTTTATCTCAGGCCTCTTTAATGATGGAAACAATTCATCAATAATTATACTGCTCGATACTATGTACGGAGCTGCCGGGGGTGCCCTTCTCGGTACTGCAGTAATGCTTATTCAGAATAAACCTATCATTGAAGGGATTCAATATGGAGGAAGTGCCGGAGTCTGGGCAGGTTTTGGGATGGGGCTCGTGGATGCGTTCTTACTCTCAGAGCGAAACAGTGATTTTACAGCAAATGCACTTTTGGATAGATCATCACTCGTTGAATTTCAAACAGCCGGTATGGATATTGGCCTCGGAAAACCTGCACTGTTCAGAACGTTTTCGAAGGATGGTCGCTCACCGGGATATAAATACAATCCCGGGGTAAAATTATTATCAATTGGCGGATCATTCTAACATCCGGACAATTTGATTTTGTGCTGTTTCAGCTTCATAGAATACTTCTCAATCGGGCTGTTTTTTTAATAGTATGGAACCTGTGCCTGCGCGATCTCTATGAAGTATTATAAATGAGTTTTGAAGTTTTTCAATCAGGCTTCTTCAGAAGATCCAGCTCCTTTCATTTGAGCTCCCTCTTTCTCTTCTGACGTAGCCAATGTATACATCAGAGCTTTTGTGGTGTTAACCTGCCCCGATAATGATGGATTAATCCCATCGCTTAAATAATACCATGCTTCTGGCGGGTTCCCCATCCGTTTGCCGGTTGGATCTACAATGTACCCGGTTTTCCCCGCGATAATTTGACGGACCTGAGCTAGATCTTCATCAGAAATATCGAAGTCGAACAGCTCCATTTTGTCCAGCAGACCTGGAATAACCGGTGGAGGTGTAATCCAGATCACAGGATTGTCAGTAACTTCTTTAATGGCATCTTCAATTGTCGATAAATTTTCCCAGGTCTCCGACAAAGGCAGTAGTGTTCTTTTTGGTGCAATTGACAAACGAATCACATCGAACATTCCCAGAGAAACAATCACCCAGTCTGGTTCATGGCTGAGTACATCTCTGTGGAGACGCCTCAAAGCTTCAGAGCTTGTATTATTCGCATGGCCTGCATTCACAAACGTGAAGTCTGCTTCTGGAACAGTAATACTCAAAATCTCACTGAAAATACGGAACCAGCTCTGTAAATCATCTGTAGATGAATCCCCCAGAGCTACAATTGTATCATCTGGTTCAAACGGCAGCTGATCTATCCAGTCAGTTACATCGTCATCTTTGAGCAGCTCAAGAGCTGCCTCTTTTGCATTTTGTTTAAAAGTATTTCTCAATTTGGTCAGTTCAGACTCTTCAAGCCCAAATATGTTGGCAACCGCCTCTGTGTTAGATATTCCGGGAAGAAGCGGGTATTGTTTCTCTATATTTAAAAACTGAAGTAAATATTTCTCAAGTGCTTCTTTCTCTTCGCTTGTTGCTTTCTTCATTTCAATCAGTATTATCTTTTATAAAATTTGTTATTAATAGGTCTTTCAACTTTGAAACCCCTGTTTCAGCAGGTTCTGATATATGGGTCCACTCATCTCTGAGTTGAGCCTGAGGCTCTGATGGGTCAATCATGAATTTAGGGATCCCTGATCTTGCAAAATCAACCAGGCCCGCAGCCGGATAAACAACCAGGGATGTGCCGATAACAACCAGGATGTCTGACCGCGACACTATAGTAGAGGCAGCTTCAATATTTGGGACTGGTTCGCCAAACCATACAACATTTGGCCTTAACTGACTACCGTCTGTAGCTGTATCACCTATTTGTATTGGTTTATCTTCAATATCAACAATATGGTCATGGGTCTGGCTGCTCTTTGCCTCCCTTAGTTTTCCATGCAGATGGAGTACAGATGTTGAACCTGCCCGTTCATGCAAATCGTCAACATTTTGGGTGATGATATCAACATCGAAATGCTCTTCGAGTTCGGCAAGTGTTTCATGACCTCTATTTGGCTTGGCATGATAGGCTTGCTTTCGTCTTTTATTATAAAAGGCCAAAACAGATTCGGGATCTTTCTCCCATCCTCGAATAGTAGCTACATCTTCTATGTTGTGACCTTCCCATAACCCGCCGGAGTCCCTGAATGTTGCCAACCCACTGTCAGCACTCATTCCGGCCCCTGTCAGAACTACGATTGATTTATTACTTTCAGAAATGATCTGCTAATAACTTATTTAAGAAATTGAGCCCACGAACTTTCCGGCTTATAATCTATAATCACGTCGGGCTGTGGTTCAGTACTGTACCTTGCAACAAGAGTTTCAATTTCGTTTGAAAGACACTTGAGGCTGTTAGATATCATATCGCTATTAAAACCGGTTTCTCCAAGCTTAATAGTCATATTCATTGTAACGAGCCGTCCAATGGCGCGACCAAGCTGAACCATTTTTCGCTGAGCAATTTTCTGATCCACTTTGAAATTCAGCTGCTCTTTAAAATGCTCGGCAGCTTCACTGGTCAGTGAGTAATCCTTCAGATATTGATATAAATTCTGAATTTTTGACTTCTTCATACTTTTCAATACCGATTCGGAAATTTGCTGGTACAGAATGTCATTTGATCCTTCAAATATCTGAAACGGTCGACTGTCAACAAGAGAACGACCCGCTATGTGATCTGTACGATAACCTTTAGCACCAACAAGCTGCATCAATGATTGTGATGCTTCATGCATATAATCTGTCACAACACTCTTAATAGAGTTTGCTGCTACATCCATTTTAGATGTATCCTTATCTAGCGGAACATTCTTGGAAGTGAAGTAACTCATTGCAGAACTTGCAGTAAAATATGACTGAAGATTAGCCAGACGTTCTTTAACCTGGTCATAATTGAACAGG
This sequence comes from uncultured Rhodohalobacter sp., assembly GCA_964625635.1. GTDB lineage: Bacteria > Bacteroidota > Rhodothermia > Balneolales > Balneolaceae > SW132. The sequence goes on along the minus strand of CAZVEP010000108.1, from coordinate 992 downwards.
CTCATTCCTCCAACCAATCTGTTTTTGCAGTGGTCGATTGCCTCATCCATCATTCTATTTAAGAATCCGGTACTCATTCCGGGAAATTGAAGCCTGCTTCGATGTAAAATATCAAGCATCATTTTTACACCTGTTGATCGCGGTTGCAGTCGATATTCTTCAGGCACTTGTATTTCAAGTTCATTTTTTCCGTACGGAAGCATTAATAGGCCCAGGTTTTTGTAGTACTCCTTCACTTCAATTCCACCCCTTGAAGTATCATGTACAAAAAATCCAATATCTCTGCTGAGATTACCGTTTTTATCCAGGCCTCTGGCCGTAATTAACCAGAAATCTGCCCAGCCCGTCAGACCGGCCCAATGCTTCAAACCTTTTACTTCATAATTGCCTTCTTCCTCATCATAGGCAAAACCCGTCTGCATCCGCAGGGCATCTGAGCCAAATTCAGGCTCTGTGATCATAAGTCCGCCCATATTGTTATCTTCAATAAACTTTTTAAAGACGGATTTTTGAGCTTCTTCCTGTCCATAGTTGGCAAGTGGCTGCAAAAACAGAGCGCCATTAATGCCCATCATTAAGGATAGTGGAAGGGATTGATATGAGGTTGTTTCCAACATTTGAAGAGCTTCTGCTGTGTAAGCACCTCTGCCTCCGAATTGATCGGGGATGAAAGCAGATAAGGGTTTACAATCGAGAACCTGACGCATCACATATGGGGGAATCCCTCTGCTATCGACAAGCTTGTTTTCTTCATTTCTTTCGGTGAATAGCACAGAAAGTGTTTCTTTATAATCAGAAATAAATTCTGATAAATTCTTTTTTACTGAAGCGGGTTTTACTACGTCTATTTCCACAATAATCTGCTTTTGTTATGCTGTATAGGTATTTCGTGAGGATATAACAGAGTAAAGATAGAAAACGTGTCCTTGAAATGCAGATTTAACAAAAAAAAGGCCCCGAACGCGGAGCGTTGGGGCCTTGGTTAGAAGCGA
>CAZVEP010000107.1:0-10427 GCA_964625635.1 uncultured Rhodohalobacter sp. | reverse complement strand
GGAATACCTCGAGGGAAAGGAACTGCCCGGTGTTGCGTCGCTAACGAATAAGTAAGTTTCATGACTTCGACCGGCGATTGCCTTTTTCGCCTGTCGAATAGTAAAGTTTTGAACGTTCTGCAGCTCTTGAAGTGTTTTAGATGGTAGCGATTGAGTAATACAGAGACAAATTGATAAGTTTATAAATCTGTTGTTGATTTACAGAATTTGATAACAACGGGTGATATAATGTATAGGCTATTGTTATAAGATTTTTCCGATATAAAACGCGATATTATTAGAAATTAAATTAAACAAGAACAATTATGAGTAACACAGTAGAATTCACAGATAGCAACTTTTCAGATGAAGTAGAAGGAAATGACACGCCGGTTTTGGTTGATTTCTGGGCCGAATGGTGTGGTCCATGCCGAATGGTTGGCCCGGTTGTAGACGAAATAGCCGGTGAGTACGAAGGCAAAGCCAAAGTTGGAAAGGTAAATGTAGATAACAATCCGGAAGTATCAGTGAAGTATGGAATCCGAAGTATTCCTGCACTGCTTATTTTTAAAGACGGAGAAGTTGTTGACCAGATCGTTGGTGCTGTTCCAAAGGCTCAGATTAAAAAGCAGCTCGACGCTCAGCTAGCCTGATAATTTACAATCCACCCATATCGATTTTTTAAAAAGAGGCTCATTTAATTAAATGAGCCTCTTTTTTTTGGAATTTGTTTAAAGCCGAAGGTGTGTCACTAAAACATTTTATTAAAGCAGTCTGCTGTCTCACATAGTTTTACAACTCAAACGAGATTGTCCAGAACATTCTGTTTAAATTTTACGTCAATTAAAAAACACAAAAATTAATTCTTTAGATTAGTTAATTGAAAAAAGTTATAGGAATAGTACTAGCTCTCATCATTCTTGGATTGCTTGCCTACCCAAAAGTCAAGCCCTTGTTCACCGCCCCTTCAAGTGAAGGCCCTGCTCAGTACAGGGGAGGGCCATTAGAGGTTGAAGCCGTTAAAATTCAGGAAGAAACCATCGAAGATCAGATATTTACAAGTGGCTCAGTGCTTGCAGAAGAAGATGTAGAACTCAGCCCTGAAGCATCTGGAATTATTACAGACATTTTATTTGATGAAGGCTCCATGGTAAGGGAAGGTGACCTTCTCGTAAAGATTAATGATAGCGAGCTTCAGGCTGAAAAACGGCGTGCTGCATTTCGCCTCAGCCTTGCAGAACAGCGAGAAGAGCGCCAGAAAGCACTTCTTGAACGCGGTGGTATTAGTCAGGATGATTATGACGCAACGCTGAACGAAGTAAATGTGATACGGTCTGAGCTGGACCTTATTAATGCAAGGATTAACCAGACCGAAATACGAGCACCATTCAGTGGACAAGTTGGGCTTAAATATGTCAGTGAAGGAAGCTATGTCAGCCCTAATTCACAAATTGCATCCCTGCAGTCTTTAAATCCTATTAAGATCGACTTTTCAATTCCCGAACGTTACATCAGCAGAGTTGCGATCGGAGACAGAATCAATTTTTCGGTTCAGGGTGTTGATAGCACGTTTGTTGGTGAAGTATATGCTATAGAGCCGAGAATTAGCCGGGATACACGGTCGATATCCATCCGGGCACGAAGCGATAACAGCGAGAGATTGCTTTATCCTGGCGCATTTGCAAATATTACCCTTGTGCTTGATGAAATTCATGACGCACTAATGGTTCCGACGATTTCTGTAGTGCCTGAACTGAACAGCCAAAAAATTTATGTGGTAAAGAACGGTATTATAGAAGAAGTGAGAGTGCAAACCGGTTTGAGAAACAGTGATAAAGTTCAGCTCCTGAGCGGAGTTGCACCGGGCGATACAGTACTAACTACAGGTATTCTACAGGCAAATCCCGGGAGTGAAGTTGAAATAAAAAAACTAACCCAAGGCCTTGACCTATGAGCTTATCTTCCCTTAGTATCCGGCGACCGGTCCTGGCATCTGTCATGTCGATAGTTATCGTTCTATTCGGGGTGATATCTTTTTTCTATCTGGGCGTTCGGGAGTACCCGTCGGTTGATCCACCGATAGTTACAGTTTCAACAAGCTATGTGGGTGCAAACGCCGAAGTAATGGAAGCTCAGATTACTGAACCGCTTGAAGAATCTGTCAATGGTATTGCAGGAATCCGAACGCTTACATCTGTAAGCCGTGAAGGTCAGAGTACACTTACGGTAGAGTTCAATCTTGAAGTGGATCTCGAAACTGCAGCAAATGATGTTCGCGACCGGGTTTCCAGGGCTCAGCGGAACCTTCCTGCTGATGCAGAACCACCCACAGTTACAAAAGCGGATGCCAGTGCATCGCCTATCGTTTTTTTGACAATAAATAGTGAGCGGCGTGACCTGCTTGATCTTACATCCATAGCTGATAACACGTTTAAAGAGCGCCTGCAAACGATACCGGGTGTAAGTGAAATTCAGATTTGGGGATCCCAGGAATATGCAATGCGCATGTGGATGGACCCGATTAAACTGGCAGCCTATGGCCTGACGCCACTGGACGTTCAAATTGCATTGAATCGCGAAAACGTCGAGCTGCCCTCAGGCCGGATTGAAGGAACTTCTACTGAGCTGAGCGTGCGTACCATGGGGCGCCTTTCCACAGTTGAAGAGTTTAACAATCTGATTATTCAGGAGGAAAATGGCCAGAAAATTAGGTTTCGGGATATCGGTTATGCTGAGCTGGGAGCTCAAAATGAACGTACAGTTCTAAAACGAGATGGTATTCCTATGGTGGGAGTTGTAGCGATTCCTCAGCCGGGATCAAACCAGCTCTCAATTGCGGAAGAGTTCAACAGACGTATTGATCAAATCAAAACTGACCTTCCGGATGATATCAATTTGGCGGTAGGATTTGACACAACCGAATATATTCAGCAATCTATTAATGAAGTTCAGCAGACGGTTTTTGTAGCGCTAGCCCTTGTTATACTTGTAATCTTCTTTTTCCTTCGAGATCCCAGGTCGACTCTCATACCGGTCATTGTCATTCCCATCGCATTGATAGGGTCGCTGTTTGTAATGTATGTTGCCGGTTTCTCCATTAATGTACTTACCATGCTTGCGATCGTGCTCGCAATCGGCCTGGTTGTTGATGATGCTATTGTGGTTCTTGAAAATATTTATGCGAAAATGGAGAAAGGCCTTCCTGCAATTGAGGCAGGGATTCTTGGCTCGAAAGAAATCTTTTTCGCCGTTGTCGCTACATCACTCGCACTGGTTTCGGTTTTTCTTCCCATCATGTTTCTTGGAGGTCAGACAGGCCGGCTGTTTCGGGAATTTGGGGTGGTAATTGCAGGTGCTGTAATTATTTCATCATTTGTAGCCCTTACGCTTACCCCAATGTTGTCGACCAAAATATTAACAAAAGGAGCCGAGAAGAATTGGTTCTACCGTAAAACAGAACCGTTTTTTGTCTGGCTGAATCAGGTTTATAAATCCTCGCTTGAGTCTTTCATGAGCGTGAGGTGGATGGCATTTGTGATCATTGGTATCACGGGTGTGTTTATTGCTCTCTTGTATGCGAATATCCCCGAAGAACTTGCCCCGAGAGAAGACCGCGGGAGCATCCGGATTTTTGCAACTGCACCTGAAGGCGCATCCTATGAATACATGGATGCCTATGTGGATGATATGGTTAGTGCTATCCAGGATAATGTTCCGGAAGTTGAATTTCTGGGTACGGTGACCTCACCCGGTTTCGGGGCTGCCGGATCTGTAAATTCGGCCTTTGGGTTTTTAACGCTCTCGGATGCGGAAGAACGTGAGCGCAGCCAGCAGGAGATTGCCAACCAGATTTCAGGTCTGATGTCAACTTTGACCGGCGCCCAGTCTTTTGTATCACAGCCACAATCTATCGGTAACAGGAGGGGGGGATTGCCGGTGCAGTACGTGCTGCAGGCCCAGTCACTTGATCAGCTTAAAGCTGTCATTCCTCAGTTTATTCAGGAAGCTAATGCCGATGATACGTTTATTTTTGCCGAAGTAGATCTCAAATTTAACCAGCCTGAGCTGCAGGTCCGAATCGATCGCGACCGAGCACGTTCTTTAGGAGTTTCCGTAAGAGACATCGCCCAGACGCTTCAGCTAAGCCTGTCAGGGACCCGGTTTGCCTACTTTATTATTGACAGTAAGCAATATTGGGTAATCGGCCAGATGGATCGGGAATACAGAAATGCACCTATCGATTTGAAGACTATTTTTGTAAGAAACCAAAATGGCGATCTCATACAGATGGATAATCTGGTGACTATCACAGAATCGAGCAGCCCGCCGCAGCTCTACAGGTTCAACCGGTTTAATTCAGCAACTGTATCCGCGCAACTTGCTCAAGGAAAAACAATTGGTGAAGGCATTGAAGCAATGGATGCAATCGCAGCAAGGGTGCTTCCTACAAATGTAGTGACAGATCTCGCAGGACCATCCCGGGACTTTGCAGAAAGCGCAGCAAGCCTGTTATTTATATTCATATTAGCTCAAATATTAATATTCCTTGTTTTGGCAGCCCAGTTTGAAAGTTTTGTTGATCCGCTGATTATACTTTTTACAGTTCCGCTTGCCCTGTTCGGCACACTGCTGTCGATTTGGTATTTCGACCAGACATTGAACATTTTCAGCCAGATTGGGGCTATTATGCTGATTGGGCTTATCGCGAAAAATGGGATACTGATTGTAGAATTTGCCAACCAGCGGCAGGAGCAGGGGCTTTCAATCATGGATGCCATCATGGATGCATCAGCAGTCAGGTTCCGACCGATTCTTATGACAACCATTTCCACAATCCTCGGAATTCTTCCGATTGCCCTGGCCCTTGGAGCCGGCTCGGAAAGCCGCTCATCCATGGGGATTGCTGTTATCGGCGGTCTGCTGATTGGCAGTATCTTTACGCTTTATGTGATACCTGCCGTTTATTCATATTTGTCGACAGATAAAAGTGGTACTAAGGAGATCGACAAACGAACCAGAGAAGCGGAAGAACTTGAAACTGCAAGCGTATAATATCTTGATTAAGCAACGACTAGTTATAACCGGAATACTTCTATTTATTGGGTGTGGATCCGTAATGGCCCAAACTCAGCTCTCACTTGAGGAAGCCATTGGTACCGGACTTGAAAACAACTACGGCCTGAATGTTTTTGAAAATCAGTCAGCAATAGCTGAAAATAACAGGACGCTTGGAAACGCGGGATTTTTGCCATCTCTTGAACTTAGCGGGTCACGATCTGAAAGTATCGAGGATAATGAATTCAGTGCCGGTGGTCAGACTCAGGTAACAAACGGGGCTCGCAGCACAGCTACAAATGCGTCATTAAATCTGAACTGGACTCTATTTGACGGTCTTGGGATGTTCAGAACGTATGACCTTTTAGGCGTTCTGGAAGAGATAAGTAATACGGAATTACGCCTCGGGGTTGAAAATCTTGTTAGACAAATTACACTATCGTATTACGATATCGTGCGTATCGAAAATCAGATGAGGGTTCTTGAAAATACCGTCAATGTTTCACTTGAGCGTATTCAGATTGAAGAGACCAAACTTGATCTTGGTTCAGGATCTGAGGTTGAATTACTGCAGGCAAGAACTGATTTAAATGCGGACAGGTCTGCTCTGCTTCGCGAGGGCATCGTATTAAATGAGGCTAAAATTGCACTTAATCAGTTAATGGCACGCGCTCCTGAAACAGAGTTTACCGTAGCTGGAACTATTCCCATACAGCGCGGACTGGATGAAGCCTACCTTTACGAACGAACCATGTCGGAAAATTCTGAGCTCGAACTGGCACGGATGGAGCAAAATGCGGCTTCATTGCAGGTTCAGCAAGTTCGTGCAGAACGATTTCCTGAGCTATTGCTTAACTCCGGATACAGCTATAACAGAAATGAAGCGGGCGGGGGATTTTTTCAATTCAACGAAACTACGGGATTTAGTATAGGGCTTACGGCAAGAGTCAATTTGTTCAACGGGTTCAATACAAACCGCAGGATAGAAAACGCTCGTATTACCCGAAAAAATTCTGTACTACAACTTGAAGAAAGTCGTCTTTTAGTACGCTCGCGTTTCCGCACGCTCTTTCGAACCTATCAGAATAATTTGGAGCTGGTTGACCTGGAACAGGACAATCTATCAAATGCAGAAGAAACACTCGAAATTGCGCTGGAGAGATTTAGGTTGGGGGATATAAGCTCGCTCGAACTCAGAGAGGCTCAGCGGTCATTTTTGGAGTCAGAAAACAGGCTGATTAACGCACAGTTTGAAGCAAAATTTGCCGAGACTGAATTGCTTAGATTAAGCGGAGAGTTGTAGACTGACAGTACTGAAAAATACAGAGACGATAATTGCCGGATAGTTATAAGCAGAGAGTTGAAAGAATTGTGGCTTTATTAAAAATCTACCCTGAATGTGAGCATCGTACCGTTCTCTTTAAACTCCATATCATCTGCAAACTGCTCGATGAGGAAGATACCCCGGCCGCCGATATCCATCAGGTTTTCTTCCTTTAGAGGATCTTTTTTTTCCTCAGGCTCAAATCCTTCACCCTCATCCTTCACTTCAGCAGATATAGCACTGTCGGTAACTGTTACCTTGATGTGAACAGATTTCTCAGGGTTCTCATCGTTTCCATGAACAATAGCGTTTGTGACAGCTTCGCTAAGAATTAGCTTAAAAGTTTCAGAAGGGTCCTCATCAAGGCTGCATTCAGAGGCAATTTCGTCTACAAAATCGGGTATTGTTTCAGCTTGGTCAAATGTAGATGATAGCGTGAGATTATAAGTTTGGTCCATTCGTTAGCCATAATTATTAAAAAGGCAGAATCGTCAAAAGCTTTTGCTTAGTATACGAATTCAGGAATCAGCTTGCAGTAGGATTTTTAAATTAAGTAAGCTAATACAATAGCATTAATGCAATCCTTTTTTAAACACCAATCGGATGCTCAAAGCAGGCAATTAACACATATTTAATGAGATTAGCCACATCGTTTTAAATTTCGAAAAACAATATAGAAAATTGAAAGGTGACTCTCATCAGGCGTAAATGCCCCTGAGTTTCAATGTCTCTGCGACACGATCGATTGCATATACGTAGGCTGCCTGTCGTAATGTGATGCCATGTTGATCTGCAACTCCGTAAAGATTATCAAATGCCGTACGCATCATACGGTTCAGGCGCCGATTAACTCTTTCCTCAGTCCAGAAATATCCCTGGCGATCCTGCACCCATTCAAAATATGAAACAGTAACACCCCCGGCATTGGCAAGAATATCCGGAATGACCATAGTGCCGTTATTTTCCAGTATAGAGTCTGCGTTGGCAGTAACAGGGCCATTCGCTCCTTCTGATACAATCTTGGCATTAATTTTATGAGCATTTTCGCGATTTATTTGATCTTCTTTTGCAGCGGGAATAAGAACGTCGCAAGTGAGCTGCAGCAATTCCTCATTGGAAATAGGGTCTGCATCAGCATATCCTTCAAGTGACCGGTTATTTTTGTTCATGTAGTCTATTGCGGCTGGAATATCGATTCCGGATTTGTTGTAGTATCCGCCGGAGATATCGCTGATGGCAATTATCTTGGCACCCTGTTCGTACATGAGCTGGGCAGAAACAGAACCAACATTACCAAATCCCTGTACAACTACATTGGTTTTGTTAGGCATGAGCCCCATTTTGCTCAGTGCTGCAAGAGTAACCGTAACAACACCGCGGCCTGTAGCTTCTTTTCGGCCTTGCGAGCCGCCAAGAATAATCGGTTTACCGGTTACTACAGCCGTCTCTGTTCTGAGGGAGTTCATACTGTAAGTATCCATGATCCATGCCATTACCTGCTCATCAGTATTCATATCGGGTGCGGGTATATCCCGATCAGGGCCGAATACTTCAAGAAGGTTGGCTGTATAACGGCGTGTGAGGCGTTCGAGCTCTCCCTTAGAGAGTTCCTTAGGATTGCATCGAATACCGCCTTTTGCACCACCGAAAGGAACATTAACGACAGCACATTTCCACGTCATCCAGGCTGCAAGAGCTTTTACTTCATCCAGATGCACGTCGGGCGCAAAACGTATTCCGCCTTTTGATGGGCCCAGTACGTTATCGTGAATGACACGGAATCCTTCGAACACTCTTATTTTACCATCGTCCATAACAATGGGTACAGACACAATGACCTGTTTGACGGGGCTTGCCAGATACTGGAACATGCCTTCGTCAAGCTGGAGGATATCCGCTGCGAAACGAAAGCGTTCCATCATGGAATCAAAAGGGGATTCGCGGTCTAACTTTGGACCTGGTTCTTTATAGAATGAGGTGAGGATAGATGGTTGATGTGGCATGTGGTTATGCTGTTATGGTAGCGCTTTTTCAGACCGACAAGGTCTTTTTATTTAAATTTGGTTGAAAAATACATCACTTTACAACAAAGTTGAAACCTAAATATTAATAAAGTTTTCAGAGCTCTTTTTAAGAGCCCTTCAGTTCTTTAGCAGGGTTGGCAGACTGTACTAGCATTTATCGGTTCAGGTAATAGTTTCTTAACATTCAGACTCTATTTTAAGTGGCTAAATACAAATTTAATTGAGCGCTAGAATTGGCTAAAAAAAAGAAAAAAAGGAGTGCAAAATCAGGACTTTCCTATCTTGAAAGCCTGCTGCCAAACAGCTTCATTGAGCTGGTAAGGGAAGAGCGCCGATTCCTGATTCTCATAGGTCTGTTCTTTTTTCTGGCCGGTGCTTTTTATGAACAGCCACAGATAGCCATGTGGCTCGGGTTTTTCTTTGCAGCTTACTCAGCGATTGCTAACGATAGTATCCAAACTATCGGTACTTTTCTGGCTTCAAATGCAGATAAAAAATGGTGGATCTTGTGGCTATGGATCGGAGGCATTTTTGTAATCACTGTATCCTACAGTTGGTTCGTTTATGATGGAGATGTTACATATCAACGTCTCACATCCAAAGGGTTTTCTGAAGCACCGACATCTTTTAAATTTTTGCAGGTAGCCGCTCCTCTGTTTCTGTTAATTATTACCCGGCTTCGGATGCCGGTCTCTACCACATTCCTGCTTTTAAGTGCATTTGCAACTACTCCTGAAGGAATTATAAACGTACTGACCAAAAGTTTATCGGGGTATTTTATTGCATTTGCGGTTGCAATCGTGATATGGCTGGGGCTGAGCAAATATCTTAACAAACTCTTTACAGGAAAAGCAGGCTCATTCTGGATGCCCGTTCAATGGGTGGTGAGTGGATGTCTCTGGGCGGTGTGGCTGATGCAGGATGCAGCAAATATTGCGGTGTATCTGCCCCGGAGCCTCGGAACGTCCAGCTTTCTTGTGTTCACGGGATTTATTTTTTTCGGCCTCGGTATACTTTTCTATCTAAGAGGAGATAAGATTCAGAGAATTATCACTGAAAAATCTTATGTAACGGATGTTCGCTCAGCCACCGTTATTGACGGTGTGTATGCAGTTGTACTTTACTATTTCAAATCAGTTAGTGTTGTTCCTATGAGCACAACATGGGTATTTATCGGATTATTGGCAGGACGCGAGGTAGCAATGAGTCTCACTGATTCTAAAGGCAAAGGCCGGCCATTGATTTCCACGTTTAAGCTCATTGCCAAAGACGCCAGCTACGCCATGATTGGGCTTATAATATCAATCATTATTGCAGTTGCGATAAATCCGCTTATATGGGATGAACTGGTCAATTACTTTTTTAGTTGATATTTAATGATTTTAAGCTCATAATAAGGGCTGTTTGAGCCGTTATAAGGTTCAAAAAAATAATTAAATATCTTCTGATGGACAGCCCGGTTCTCGTACTCAACCAAGATTACCAGCCTTTGAGCGTTTGTTCGGTACAGCGCTCCATTAAGCTGCTGTTTATGGAAAAAGCTGAGTTGCTTCACGATCATCCCACCAGAAAGATTCGTACCGTTGACGATTACTTTTCTTATCCGTCAGTTATACGTTTGCGTCGTTACATCAAGCTTCCCTATAAACGCATTGTACTATCTCGCCGGAATATTATGAAGCGGGATAATCATACATGCCAATACTGCGGACGCAGGTCTGACCTGACTCTTGATCATGTGATGCCCAGGAGCAGGAATGGTGCAGACAGCTGGGAAAACCTGGTGACGGCCTGCAATATCTGTAACGTGAAAAAGGGAAATCGAACACCCGCTGAAGCCTCTATGGAGCTTAAAACGGAACCCTACCGCCCGGTTCATATTACTTTTTTCCAGAACCTGATCAGCTCTGTTCAGGATGACTGGAAGCCGTATTTGTACATGTAGGGGGAGAAGTGAGATTTGAGTCGTGAGTCTTGAGACAGGAGATTTTTTTGTAGATGGAGGAGGGTCAATGGTAGATGGTAAAGTAAATTTTCTAGGTTAA
>CAZVEP010000106.1:0-10450 GCA_964625635.1 uncultured Rhodohalobacter sp. | reverse complement strand
AAATGCTCGGGTACTTTATCTTTATGCGTATTTGTTACCTCGATGTAATAGCCAAACACCTTGTTGTAGCCGATTTTGAGTGATGGGATACCTGCTTCTTTCGCCAGTTTATCTTTGATCCGGGCAATATACTGCTTGCCGTCTCGGGCAATTTCCCGGAGTTCATCCAGGTTTTCATCAAACCCGTCATTAAAAATACCGCCATCACGAATACTGGCCGGCGGATCTTCCTTAATTGCTTTCTCAATCCGGTCCTGCAGATCCACCATTAATTTCATGCGGTCGTTAATTGAAGAGATCAGACTATTCTCCATTTGCGTTGTCTGTCGCTTCACATGAGGTATTTGTGCAAGGGACAACTGAAGCTGCTTGAGGTCGCGGGCGTTCGTCCGGCCAACGCTTATCCGGCTGATGAGCCGTTCAAGGTCGCCGATCTGGTTGAGTTCGTCGCGGAGTTCGTCACGCCGGTCGTGCCTATCAAGCAATATTTGAACGGCTTCAAGCCGCTGGGTAATTGGCTTCACTTGTTTAAGCGGACGCATGATCCACTTTCTGAGCAGTCGGCCGCCCATCGCTGTACAAGTGTCGTCAAGAATAGAAACAAGTGTTCCCTCCGAACCGCCTTCCTGCATGCTCGACGTAAGCTCAAGGTTGCGTTTGGTTGATCCATCAAGCGACATGTAGTCGTCATTTTCATAGGCATAGAGCCGCTTCAGGTGGCCAAGAGAGGATTTTTGAGTCTCTTGCATATAGTGCAGGAGAGAACCGGCCGCTACATGGGCAATCTCAAGGTCCTCAACACCGAAACCTTTCAGGGAATGAGTTTCAAAATGGTCGACAAGCTGATTGTAGCCATAGTCACCTTCGTAAACCCAATCCTCAATAAACGTGGTGTTTAACCTTGTAATAGAGTCGGGAGCATTGTTTTTCAGTCCTTTTTTGATCAAAACTTCAGCGGGCTGAAGTGATTGGAGCAGCGTGTCCAGATCTTGTTTAGAGACCTGGCTGAGCCCAAATTCGCCGGTAGAAATATCAGAAAATGCAACGCCCGCTGTGCCGCCTGCCAAATAAATCGATACAATATAGTTATTACGTTTGTGCTCGAGAAGCTTTTCCGACATGGTAACACCCGGAGTAGTGATCTCCGTAACTTCCCGGTTCACAATTTTTCTACCAGCATTTTTTGCCTCATCAGGGTTTTCAGTCTGCTCACAGATGGCCACCCGGTATCCCCGTTTCACCAGTTTTGGCAGATACGTATCGAGTGCGTGGTAGGGGAATCCTGCAAGAGGAGTTTGATCTCCCCCGTTGTTGCGCTTTGTGAGCGTAATACCCAACTCCTTGCTGATGAGCACCGCATCATCTGAGAATGTTTCGTAAAAGTCACCAACGCGAAACAGCAGAATGGTTCCGGGGTGTTTCTCCTTGATAGTAAAATATTGCCGCATTAGCGGCGTCTGCTTCTTCTTTTTGGTTTTTCCCATGGCGGCTGAACGAACACTGATTAATTACTTTTTCGTCAGGTTAAAGGTATTGAATTTTGAGCTTTTTTTTGAGGCGGTCTAAGAGTAATATATTCAGGGTATGGTAGTCGGATAGAGGTACACAACTCGTTCAATGCTTTAATACTACAGCCAAAAACCGTACTTTTTAAACATGGATAGTGACAGCTGGCATAAATTTAAGAATTACTGGAAGCTCGTTGGTCGCCTGGCAATGCATAAAAATGTATTCTTCAGCGCGTCAGCTATCACATTCAATCTCTTTCTCTGCGCTATCCCATTTACCCTGATTTTGATTTCTTTATTAGGATATATTCTATCGATTGAAGCGGCATTTGAAGAAGTTGTGCGCTATGCCCGGGAACTGTTTCCGGCTTTCACCTATGAAACCAGGGGGGAAGATATTATCGAAGGAGTGGTCACAATCGAGCAGCTGATCATGCCGTTGGTTGAAGCGCGGCGCATTTTTGGGATTATTGGTTTAATTATTTTGGCATTCTTCTCACAGGGCCTTCTCCATTCCCTGAAACACGTTCTGTTTGATGTTTTTGACATCGAGGATCGGCAACATCCTGTAATGGAGATTGTGTATAATTTTTTCACTTTTGGTATAGTGGGAGGTGTTTTTCTCTTTTTCACGATTGCCATTTCGCTCATTTCACTATACCCGGTAGATTCCATAGCAATACCCTTCACCGAAACGGTCATAGAATTGGGCTGGATGACAGAGTTTCTCACAAGGCTTATTCCGGCTCTTTTTACGCCTCTTCTGTTTTATGTGATATTCAGGTATATAAGTGAAAAGAGAATATCCAGAAAGGTGTCTTTCCTGGCCGCAGTCACCTATACCATTCTTTTTGAAACGGCTAAATATGGCGTGGGTCTTTATCTTGGCTATGCGTTTACGGCATATCGCTATTACTATCAGGGGTATACCATACCCGTTATTATTGGTGTATGGGTTTTTTATTCGGCCGTTCTTTTTGTGTTGACTGCTGCCATGGCGCGTGCATACCAGGATGTATATGAAGAGGAGCGCCCATCCATTGAGACGAATCCATATACAGCTATTTCATAATGACAGTTGTGACGGGAGACATTCTGCAGAAAGATTTTTATCGCCGGCAGGACGTGGTACAGATCAGCAAGGATCTGCTAGGAAAAGTGCTCTGTACGTATTTTGACGGGACATTAACTTCAGGTTTGATCACAGAGACTGAGGCCTACTGCGGCAGAAATGATAAGGCATGCCATGCAAATAATGGAACCCGAACCGATCGAACGGAAGTGATGTATGGGGAGCCGGGTCATGGTTACGTGTATTTATGCTACGGCATTCATCACCTGTTCAATGTTGTGACTAACGAAAATGGATTAGCCGACGCAGTTCTCATCAGGGGCATCCGGCCGCTTGACGGGGTGGATTTGATGAAAGAGAGACGCGGGATGTCAGCAATGAAAAAGCTGACTGACGGGCCCGGCAAACTTACCCAGGCACTTGGCATCAGGACCTCAATGAGCGGAACCACATTACTGGAGCCACCGGTATGGATTGAAGACCGGGAGTATTCAATCGGGGAAGATGATATTACAGCGACTCCAAGAATAGGGATTGATTATGCAGGGGAACACGCTAAACGTGAATGGCGGTTTTTGGTTGATAGCTAAAAGTGAGAACCGGAAATTAGTTTAATGTTTAACGAAACGTTTTTTTGAAGTGGGATGTTAGGCGTTTAGAATCAACCAATATTTCACCCTAAAACAATCACAAAAACGATGATACAAAAAACGATAACTTTACTTTTTACAATGCTTTTCGCCTTTACAGGCATGGCTATGAATGAAGTCAGCAACGACGAAGACATGCGCTCAATTCCATGGGAAATTGATACTGCACATAGCGCAATCAACTTTACGATCAATCACTTCTTTACTCCGGTCGATGGGACCTTTGAAGATTATGATGCTACCGTGATGTTTAACCCGGATGATCTGGAAAACAGCATGATAGATGTGACGATTCCGGTAACTAGCATCAATACGCGAAATGACCGACGGGACGGTCACCTTCAGTCAGAAGATTTTTTCAACGCTGAAAAATGGCCAAACATCACATTCACAAGCAACACGATCGAAAGCCGTGGAGATAACCAGTTTGTTGCAATTGGTGAAATGACGATCCGTGACGTAACCCGTGAGTTTGAGCTTCCATTTACGCTCCAGGGAATGATGGATCATCCAATGCAAGACAATACAACAGTAGCTGGTATTGTAGCAAATGCAGAGTTGATGAGAACAGACTATGGTGTAGGTGTTGGCGACTGGGCCGCAACAGCTGTAGTTGGTGATGAAGTTAATATCACACTGAATCTCGAGCTTAATACGACTGCTCTCTAAGAAAAGAAAGAAAACTTTCTAAATAGCCGTGTTTTGAAAAAAGCACGGCTTTTTTTTGTTTCAGCAAACCTTCAGTATGCCGACTGATCATCCAAAACTTCAGCCTGGATAACCTCAATTCTGCCGGCGCTTGAATTTATCAGCAGTTGATCGTTCTCCAGAACATGCCAAATCGTATCGATCTCAATTTCCTGCCCATCATCAACAATTTGCAGTGTACCATCAGAGATAAGGACAAGAACCGTAGGAAACGATAAATCGCCAAAACCTAAGCGATCTCCGGGATCTAAAAAAAGCCTCTTTGCCCTGAACCAGTTATCTGATATCTCATAATTACCCTGATCCTGTGATCGATTCATTTCATTGCCCATATTCATAATGGCAATGAGTCTTGAAGGGTCATCATCGAGGTTGGTAACCCGATGTTTGAGCGGTTCATCGAGATAGGTTAAATCTGACTGAAAACCTCCTTTTGCCCACGCATCTATAGGCATCCATTCTGACGAATTATATTCCTGTTCGGCTCCCTGTTGCAATCCCATTGAAACGAAAAGTATCGGATTTTCATGGAGATGAAATAAGGTTGTGTCACCCGGCGAAATTTGTACGTCGAGTATTTTGAAGCTTTTATCTTCGAATACAAGTTTATGCATGGGTTCATCGTACACGTTCACTACTTCAGCGTTGTCGCCTGCCGGTGTAGTAGTGTTAGTATCATTAGATTGATTGCATCCTGAAATGAGAAAAGCCGTTAACAGGATTATGATGCGCATTTTCATGGTAAAGTATTTATCTGAAGGAGGGAATCTCTGTCGTATCCAAGGTGCAGGAAGTATTCAACACAAGCAGAGTATCAGCAAATCATGCGTGTTAAGCAAGTGCTGTAAAAGTAAGTTGATGCAAGGGGCTCACGTATCTAAAGACAATATTAAGTTGCACGCTATTCAAGGCGATACTTAATTTACGGCAGTCATGCTCTATATTTGATGTAATAGCTGAGTAACAGAATAATTGGTGCGATGTAAATCCAATTCTCAAAACAGACATTTAACACGAGTGAAATTTTTAAAAGATGAAATGGCGTAGAAAACAGAAAGTTTACTTGATGCTGTTGACGGGTTTATTATTCGGATTGGGATGTAAAGATACAGGCACAAATCCAGACAAAAATCTGACCGTCAACCAACAAGCAGCAATACAGTACTTCAAAGATATAGCACTTGGGTTTGAGTTTGGAAACGCCTTAGAGGTTACCCGGAAATGGTCGTCTGACATCAGAATTCTCGTGGCTGGTGAACCAGGTAATGTGTTATTGAATGAGCTTGATGACATACTAAATGATTTAAATAATCTTATTTCCGATTCAGCATTAAAGCTCAGTTTAACTGACGAATCGGCTGACAGCAATATGTTTCTTTTTTTTGGAGAGGGAGAAGAATTTGCACAATTAGATAATAGAGCAACGAATCTGGTGGATTCGAATTTCGGGCTGTTTTTCGTCAGGTTTAATTCACTGAATTATATTACATCTGCATCAATTTATGTTGATACCGTCAGGCCAACCGAAATCCAGCAGCGACACCTGCTCAGGGAAGAACTGACTCAGGCACTCGGGCTGGCAAAAGATTCCGCATTATTTCAGGATTCTATTTTCAGGGAGAGCTTTGCGGGTGTAGCTACAGAATACAACCGCTTTGATGAGGCTATAATCCAAATGCTGTATCACCCTAAGATGAGTACTGGATTGGACGCCGATGCCGTAGACCCCATCCTGAGAGAGATTGTGACAGAGGTGATTGAGTAGGCTGCGAGAGCTGATTACTATAAAAATGATTGTGCGTTTGGGAAATAAGCTTTCCTTATATGGTTTTTTGAAACCATAAAAGTGACTTCAGAGGTATTTTAAATCAGAAGAGTCATTACGCAATTTATTTTCAATCTTAAACAGAATATTCGTATTTGATTGAGGACTCCAACAGAAACTTTATTACATGCTTCTATGAAAGAAAAAATCCTGAGCTACGACGGCGACGATATTAAAGTAACCTATGATATAAAGCGATGCATTCATGCGGCAGAATGTGTTGATGGATTACCGGATGTATTTAATCCAGATAAAAAACCATGGATTGAGCCTGATGAGGCTTCGGCAGAGGCTGTGGCCGATGTGATTGAGACCTGCCCATCCGGCGCGCTTCAGTATGAGATGAAGAAAAATGACCGATCAGAAACAGCTCCGTCACACAATCGGATTGCGCTTCAAAAAGATGGCCCGGTTTATATGTTTGGTGATATTGAGGTGCAGGATCATCAAGGAAATGTGGTGTTAAACGATACCCGTTTTGCGTTTTGCAGATGCGGAGCTTCCGTGAACAAACCCGCCTGTGATAATTCCCATCAAAAGATAGCTTTTGAAGCGGACACAAATGCCGATAAGTCAAAACTTCCAAATCCATCCGGCGATAATAGTCAAAAACTGATCATCAAGCTGATGGAAAATGGCCCGGCAATACTGGAAGGAACGTACACAATGGAGTCAGACTCCATGGAAGCTACAACCAGTGATAAGGGAGTTGCGCTTTGCCGCTGTGGCGCATCCGGCACGAAACCATTTTGCGACGGGAGTCATAAATCGGCTGGATTTAAAGGGTAGGTGTCGATCGGTATTTTGAGTGTTTAGGTGTGAATCGTATCGGAAAGAGAATTTTAATGCCAGGTTAGTACACATAATGAAAGGAAAAGGAATTATAGTAACCGGATCACTATTAATGGCGCTGGGTGTGGTATTCGGTGCGTTTGGCGCTCATTTCGTCGAAGGCTTATTAACGCCTGATCGATTTGATGTCTACCAAACGGCCGTTCAGTATCATTTCTACCATGCGCTCGGGCTGATTTTGATCGGTGCACTATCGCAGCATATGCCTGAAACAAAATGGCTGAAATGGACCGGGTGGTTACTAACAGCCGGAGTCGTGATTTTTTCGGGAAGCCTCTACCTGCTCACGCTTACCGACACCGGCTGGCTCGGGGCGATCACCCCAATTGGCGGCGCGGCATTTATCGGCGGATGGATCTGCCTGTGTATGGCAGTAATTTCTGCGAAATAATTATCTGCACCTCTTATGAGACGCTTATAGGTGCTTTTTACGCAATTATTCTATTTTATTATAACTTTACTTTCATAACAATTTAGGATCTACAGGAATTCTTGGGGGTAGATTGCTTTAATCGTCATGCCCCACTCTGATGCGGCATCTCCAAAATCTATTATAGTCCGGTCCTTGGAACGGCTTGGAGATATCGCTTCGCGTTCAAAAGATGAGCGGCTCTAAGGCCGGGATGACCTTCGCAGTGTTTCTTTACCCACAAGAATTCTTGTAAATCTACAATTTAACACACCGCCGCTATGAAGTATTATTGCCTTAGTCCCACTCTTTTGCTAATTCTTCTAATTCCCTTCTCACTGTTTGCCCAAAACGAAATTGATCGCGAACGTATCTCACTCGAAGGTCTTCAGGAAATTGGCTTCACAGCAAATATTGAAGGGAGCCGGACCATCGCCGACAGCGAGAATCTGACGCCCGCCAGAATCAGGCAAGAAGCTGTTTCTCAGTTAATTGATGGCGATCTGAGATATGTATCAGATGAGGAAGTGCAATCCTCAGCCGACATACCCTTTCTGCACCTTCACATTAATGCGATGGAAATGGAAAATGGACTTATCCCATTTTCGATCAATCTTCGTCTTTATCAGCCTGTCAGGCTTTCACTCAACCGAGACCTTCAAACATCAGCTATTACCTGGCGAACCGGCATGGTTGGCCTTGTATCGTATGATCAGATTGAGACAATATCAGAGGCATCATCAAATATGATTGCCGAATTTATTGATGATTATAATGTGGCAAACGGTAGACGAAGCATACGCTGATCAGTATTTTGATAAGGTTTGTAAAGAGTGCTCTGGAGTGTCGGCAGAACTCACTTTCTATTACTATATTCAGCGCAGTCAACAGCATACACCGATAAACAGAATGAATTCTGCACTCCGGATCTGCCGATATGAATCTGAAATTTCTTGCTCTTATTATCATTAACGGACTGGCAACAGTCTGCTTGTGGAGCTGTTTTCCTGGATTGGTGAGTGCACAGAGTTCTGACTCTGCAAATGATCAAACATACATTATTAATGCGCATCGGCTGGGAATATCAGAGGAGGTAGAGCTTGATGGGATTCTTGATGAACCGTTTTGGAGCGAGATTGAGCCTACGAATAATTTTACTCAGCAGGAACCCGATGAGGGTGAAGAGCCAACCGAAAGAACCGAGATATACGTTGCCTACAGTTCAAGCCATCTGTACATAGGCGCAAAACTATTCGACACTGATCCTGAGAGAATCCTTGCATATCAAAAAAGGTGGGATCAGAGTCTTAGAACCGATGATCGGTTTATGTGGATTCTGGATACCTTCAACGACGGTCGTAATGCCTATTTTTTTGAGATTAATCCGGCAGGGCTAATGGGAGACGGATTGTTGACTGTTGGGCAGGGAAGAACTCTGAATAAATCGTGGGACGGCATCTGGAATGTACGTGTAGATAAAAACGAGAAGGGATGGTTTGCTGAAATCAGGATTCCGTTCAGAACGCTCGATTTTGATCCGGATAATACGGTGTGGGGAATCAATTTTCAGCGTACGG
This sequence comes from uncultured Rhodohalobacter sp., assembly GCA_964625635.1. Classification (GTDB taxonomy): domain Bacteria; phylum Bacteroidota; class Rhodothermia; order Balneolales; family Balneolaceae; genus SW132. The sequence continues at coordinate 1,849 of CAZVEP010000106.1, read as the reverse complement.
TTCGAAGACATAATGAAGAGATTTTATGGTCTGGCTTTCAGCGAAATCAGGGGCTTTTTCGCCCGCAGAATGCCGGTACTCTAACGGGCCTTGAAGGTCTGAATCAAGGAGTGGGCCTGGAGGCAACACCCTACCTGGCCTCTTCCCCAACCCGAATCTGGCAAGATAGTGGCGGTACTGAAGATGACATTACCTTTGATGCCGGTTTTGATCTGTCGTACAGCGTAACGCCCAGCCTGAGAGCATCGATCACGGTTAACACAGATTTTGCGGAGGCGGAGGTAGATCAGCGCCGGGTGAATCTCTCGCGTTTTTCACTGGTATTTCCTGAACGCCGCGATTTCTTTCTGGAGGGATCCAGTGTCTTCAGTTTCGCGGAAGCCAGCGGTGTCAGGCCGTTTTTCAGCCGAAGGATTGGACTGGTTGGAGGTGAAGCGGTACCGATACAGGCCGGGGCAAGAGCAATTGGCCGGGCAGGTAATTCAAATATTGGGTTTTACCAGATCAGAACCGGGGGGAATAACTTCAATACAGAAGATTTTACGGTGGCCAGGTTGAAACAAAATATCTGGTCGGAAAGCACGATTGGTCTTGTATATACCCGGCGCGCAACGCTTAATGAATCAGAAATACCTGTTCGCCAAACGGTTGGGGTCGACTTTGATGCAGGAACATCAACATTCCTGGGGAATAAAAATCTGCAGTTCCAGGCGTTTTTTGTATGGCACGATAAGAACAGGTTAGATGAAGAAACTACCGACTGGAACCGTACGGCGCGTGGTGCCCGTCTATCGTATCCAAACTTCCCATTTTCAGGACATGTGTCGTATCGGGAACTGGGGGAGGCATTCAGTCCGGCAGTGGGCATTGCACCCCGCGTTGGATTTCGACGGCTCCAGCCCTCAGCAGACTATACGTTTCTCTTTCCAAACAGTAATCTGTTCCGAAGCTATCAAATTGACGTGCGCTATGAGCATTTGATGAACATGGATTTTGAACCGGAAACAATTGTGCTAAGACTCAGGCCTGTAAATATAGAGTTCGAAAGCGGAGCGCGATTTTCGGCCAGTGTCGGCAGAAATTATGAGGGGCTGGACCTTCCGTTTGATATCCTGAGGGATGGATCGATTATTATTCCTGCCGGAGATTATAACAACTGGACTTTTGAACTAGATGCACGAACATCCAGTTTCAGACGTGTTTCGGTCTCAGCCGAGTACCAGCGTGAAGGGTTTTGGTCAGGTTATAGAAACCAGTACACCTCCTCACTAGATCTGAGGCCATATCCGGGAATCAATTTGTCTGCGGATTGGTCACGGAGTGATGTGAACCTGGAGGAGGGTAATTTTACTACCGACCTTTTTCGCTTCAATACCAATGTGGATTTAACGCCCTGGTCATCCCTCACCTCTATTTTGCAATACGATACGGTGAGTGACCTGCTTGGCCTCTTCAATAGATTTCGCTGGATCATTAAGCCCGGGGCAGATCTGTACCTCGTCCACACCTGGAACTGGATTCAGGTTGATAACCGCTTCTCGCCACTGGAAACTCAGGGGTCGGTGAAGTTGAGTTATACGTATCGGTTTTAGTGGTGAGTCGTGAGTAGCGAGTATTGGGTATTGAGATTTGAGAGTGCGTGAAAGGTGAAACGTCAAACGTGAAAAGATAGATCTTGAGCATTAAACGTAAATTATTTCAAATTGAAACACCTTTCAATTCTAGTAGGGTTGAAATTCAGGTTAAGGAATCCCTTTCACGTTTGACGTTTCACTTTTCACCTTTGCCTTTTGCCTTTTCACCGCTAAATTTTACGACTCACGACTCACGACTCACGACTCACGACTCA
>CAZVEP010000105.1:0-11138 GCA_964625635.1 uncultured Rhodohalobacter sp. | reverse complement strand
GGTCGGCAGCAAGCCTTCCCTCAAGATTACCCGTGTCATCGTGCCGCTCATCTGCCAGCCATTCATGTTCCGGCCCCCAGTTGATGTCTACTTCAGGTTCCCATACATCCTTGCGGCCGGCGCCAAATCCAAATGTCTCAAAACCCATAGACTCAAGGGCCACATTACCGGCAAGAATCATCAGGTCAGCCCAGGAAATTTTTCTGCCATATTTTTGCTTTATCGGCCAAAGCAGACGTCTTGCCTTGTCAAGGCTCACGTTATCAGGCCAGCTGTTGAGGGGAGCATATCGCTGGTTTCCTGTGCTTCCGCCGCCGCGACCATCGGCCACACGGTAGGTTCCGGCACTGTGCCATGCCATACGGATAAACAAGGGACCATAATGACCCCAGTCGGCAGGCCACCAGTCCTGAGAGTCGGTCATCAGGTTCTCAAGATCCGACTTCACCTCTTTGAGATTGAGTGAGTTGAACTCTTCGGCATAATCAAAATCTGCATCCATCGGGTCAGAAAGTGATGAGTGCTGTCTTAAAATATTCAGTTTCAGCTTATTGGGCCACCAGTCTCTGTTTGTTGTACCGCTTCCGGCACTCAATCTGGTTTCACTATTGTGGAACGGGCATCCCCCGCCGGAATCATTTACTTTATCCTTCATTGACTCGTTTGACGGTATTCCATTGGTATCAGACATGTAGTAATTATTTAATTGCTTGAGAATTTATATGTACACAATCTACCAAAACATTACGTTAGATATGATAGATTGTAGTTATTGATCTGTTCAGTAATCACAAATGGATTGGGCGTTTAAAATACAGTAAGCCTCCCGATAACCGAAACATGATAATCTTCAAGCCGTAGGTAAATTACACAGTGCGATTTTCAATAGTCAGCTCTGAATATCATTAGGCCTCATTGAATAACGCTTAAAATTCATCATGACCCTTTTTCATACGTTGGTATCCATTACGGCATTACTTAGTGGTGGAGTCATATTCTTTTTTACAAAAGGAACGGCTCTCCACAGAAAAATTGGATTAACTTATGTATTAATGATGGCGCTGAGCCTGTCCACCTCATTTTTTATTTATGAAATGTTTGAAGGATTTGGCCCTTTTCACGTCATGTCTTTCATCTCCATTCTTACCATTTCGATCGGCATGTACTTTCCTCTGTTTGGGCGAAATGTAAGCGGCTGGCCAATCCATCACTACTTTTGGATGAGTTATTCATATGTGGGGCTCTGGATGGCATTGATGTCTCATTTCATTGAGTATTTCCCCCCAGGCTGGTCGGGCTTTCTCAAAGCTTGTGTAGCGTGGGGTGTCCCCTATCTTCTTGGCTCCGCCGTGATTTTTGCTAATAAAGAACGAATGATTGATGAGTACACTGATAATAAGCCCCGAGAGAAATCTATCTCGTCTCAATAAATATACCAACGACCAGAATTATATTTAGCTTGCCTCAAAGATAGAATGTAAAATTCTGTGAGTTACTAAATTTTACAGCCCTTGATATGGCTTCATCATGTTTTTGAGCTATATTTTAAACGTATTAAAATCTACGGGTCAGCCATTTCCATCTTTTAAAACAAATCCATGAAAAGACAAAATTTTACGCTGCTGGCAGGAATTTTTATCATCGGGTTATTAAGCTCCTGTTCACCGCAGCCATACGATATAGACCGTGAGAATGTATCAGAAATTCTTGAGACTTTAAGTTCTGATGAGATGCGTGGCCGCCAGGCATTGACGCCGGATATCGAACGGGCCGCTGACGTCATCACCGGGGAGTTTGAAAAGATTGGGCTCGCTTATTTCGGGGACCTCAATAATTACCGTCAGGAGTTTACAGTTACCGAGTATTCGGTAATAGAAACTTCAGTTATGGTAAATGGCCGCAGCCTTCCCGCCACTGACCATTTTGGATTTATACATAACAACTCGATAGACTGGGAATCCGGAACCGTTGCAACAGCCTCCATCACCGAAGATGACACATTCCCTGCAGGAGTGAGGCAGCTGAGCTCTAGCAATGAACATCTTCTTGTGTTTGTTGATGAAGCTCATGCGGACATTTTCAGACGATACCAGTCTTATTTCAGCGAGCGCAACTCACGAGCCGTTGAGTCTGATTCGAGTGCCTCCGTATATTTCGTGCTTTCAGAGCCATCCGACAATTATGCTGTTTCAGCAGAGACTAATTCTCAAGATCATACCCTGACCAATATTATCGGGAAGATTGAGGGCAACAGACAAGATGAAATCGTTCTCTTTTCGGCTCATTACGATCATATAGGCATACAAAACGCCGTTCAGGGAGACTCAATCGCTAATGGTGCGAATGATAACGCATCAGGTGTAACGGCAGTTATTGAGCTGGCCCGCCATTTTTCGAGTATCCAGAAGCCTGAAAGAACTCTTTTGTTTGTAGGTTTTACAGCTGAAGAGATGGGCGGTTATGGTTCGCAATATTTTTCCCGCCAGCTCAATCCTGATAATATCATTGCGATGTTCAATATCGAGATGATAGGTAAACCGGCAGTCTCAGGTCCTAATACCGCTTGGATCACAGGATACGATCAATCAAGCTTTGGTGAGCTTCTGTCAAAAAGTGTAGAAGACAGCGATTTTGAGTTTTACCCGGACCCTTATCCAAATCAGAATCTTTTTTACCGGTCTGATAATGCTACACTGGCCCGGCTTGGCGTGCCAGCGCATACCATCAGTACAACTCCGATTGATGTTGACCCTGACTATCACCAGGTGAGTGATGAGTTTGAGACCATCAATATTAGTCATATGACAAATACAATCAGGGCTATAGCGAAAGCAGCTGAAGGAATTGTCTCGGGAGAGGATACTCCAACACGTGTAGATCCCAGCCAGATCAATTAAAAGTAGCCCAGCATTTACACGGTAGTTAGCCAATCAGCAAAAAAGGACTGTTTTTTATATTGATTACTGCTGTTTGCTAAAGATTGGAGGGTGCTTTTTATGATGATCAGTTGCTTCCTGATACGCTTTTGCAACTCTTAGAACGCTGCCCTCATCAAAAAGATCGCCCGTAAACGTAATACTTGTAGGTCTTCCATCGTCAGTAAACCCATTCGGCAGCACAACGCTCGGGTGGCCGGTAAGATTGGTAATCAACAGGTTTGCATTGCCGAATGCCGGGGTTACATATACATCAACCTGGCTCATCACCTCGTCTTCCATTTTCTGTATCAGCTCATAGCGCGCCCTGTTTGCGTTGATGTATTCTACGGCAGGAATAAATCGTGCAGCCCTGAATGTATTTGGCCATGCGTTGGGTGACTGCCACTGCATCAAGTCGTCTTCGTTGCTGAGTGTTAGCTGATCGAAAGCGGCGGCGCCTTCGGCATAGAGCGTTATCAGTAAGGGACCGGTCTGGAATTCGGGAAGGGCGATCGGTATCAGCTCAACGCCCATATCACGAAGCACATCAAGCACCGCGTTGTCCCGCTCTTTATTGTAATAATCCCGCTCAAAGGCTGGTTTCAGGTAGCCAATACGCAGATCAGACAGGTCGGATTCCGCATTGTAGCTAAACGGCAGATCAATCAGGCTTTGATCGATCCCGTCGGGTCCCTGGATGGCATCAAAAACAATCGCGGCATCTTCCACGCTACGCGTAATGGGGCCAATTTTGTCCATGCTCCAGCTGAGGGCCATCGCCCCGTGCCGGCTCACTCTTCCGTACGAAGGCCGGAGTCCGGTTGCTCCGTTTCGGGTTGATGGAGACACAATTGAACCCAGAGTTTCAGTGCCAATGGCAAATGGGAAGAGTCCTGCAGCTGTGCCTGAAGCAGATCCCGCCGATGATCCGCTGGAGCCCTGCTCGAGATCCCAGGGATTATTCGTGCGTCCTCCGAACCAGATATCACCATATGCCAGGGCGCCGAGTGTTGTTTTTGCAATTAGAACAGCACCGGCTTCATCCAGTTTTGACACAACTGTAGCGGTTTCGTGAATGATCTGATCCTTATAAGGCATGGCTCCCCAGGTCGTTTTATACCCCTCCACGGCAAGCAGATCTTTTGCCCCGTAAGGAATTCCGTGAAGCGGCCCGCGATAGATTCCATTCTCCAGTTCTGCGTCTAACTGTGCAGCCTGCTTCAGGGCTCTTTCTTTCGTTACTGTGATGATCGCTTCCAGCTGCTCATCATATCTATCGATGCGATCTAAAAAGAACTCGGTGAGTTCAACAGATGTGATTTTACGGTCGCGTATTAGCGTCGCAAGTTCGGCAACGGTATAAAACGCAAGGTCATCCCGGTTTGATGGAAGGTCTATATTTAGTGGAAGATCAAACACCGGATCTGACTGATCAAAATCAAACTTTTTGCCAACGGGAACAGGATTAAAAACCAAAGCCGGTGGTGTAGCGTTACTCATATTTAAGTTGCGAATGGCTTGCAGGTCTTCCCGGGTATCCTTCAAAGCGCTGGTCATAGTATCGCGCTCGGCTTCGGTAAAGTCTATACCGATTATGGACGCAGCGCTTCTGACCATCTCTTTGGTGATGGGAGCGTTTTTGTCCTGAATGACCGTAAATGCGAGTAAAAATCCGGCCAGAATTCCGCCGATGAAAAGAAGTGACTTAGAAACTTTCATTATTAATTTTGTTTAGTTCAGAGAATGTACCCGCCATAATTCATTTATTATTCAGAAAAAGCAATTGGATACGGAAGGTTTTATAAGCTTTTAAATCCACACCAACATTGTTGCCACTATGAACTTATTTATAGATATAGAGACTTTAACTGCTGACTGAATTTTATATGCAGGAATATTTATATTGTGTATATACAAACAAGGCTTTTTGTTTGTCTGCCGCCATAATCGAGCGGTTTTGATATGTTAGAAGGTTTTGTGCCGAAGGCATCACATTGAGGAAATATCTATCTGTCGGCTGCCAGCCCCTAAGGGAGTTTTGCGCAAACGGCATTTCTTCGGGTCCGGCTGATAGGTGCCCTGCCACGTCAGCCCGCACAAGCAGCGTACAGACAGGTAGTAATGCAAAGCACTATGTTAGTGTGTGTATAGCTGATTAACAGAGTCGAACTCTGCTAAGTTTAAATCAGTTATTTTAGTGAATCATGATCAACTAAAAATTTCAAAAAATGGCAGAGCAAAAAGAAAATTACGGAACGCATTTATCTGACGATGAACTTGAGCATTTCAAAGAAAAGCTTGAAAAAGAAAAGGAAGAATCAGAAAAAGAGATAGAAAGGCTTAAGGAAGCAGCTGAATCCATTGAAAGCAATGCGGATGACAGACAATCCGGACAGGATCATCATCCGGGTGATGTAGCATCAGATACGCAAATGAAGAAGACAAGCTTTACACTTTTGGAAAAGCAGAGAGAGAAACATCAAAAAATTGAAGCGGCACTTGAACGTATCGAGTCGGGAACATATGGAGTATGCCTGATTACGGGAAAACCTATTAAAAAAGAACGGCTGGAAGCTATCCCCTACGCCATGCACTCCGTTGATGCAAAATCTGAATCTTAAACCTACTCAATGTCACCACAGATAGACCCCCAGGACGAAATAAAAACGTCCATTCAATCCATTAAAAAATTGAATGGCGGGCAGGACGAATTTTTACAGGCTGTTACTGAAGTTTTTGGCTCGTTGCATTCAGTTATTAAAGAGGATCCCATTTATTCCAGAAAAAAAATTCTGGAACGAATAAGTGAGCCTGAACGTCAAATTATTTTCCGGGTGCCCTGGCAAGATGACCAAGGCGATATTCACGTCAACCGTGGATTTAGAGTAGAGTTTAATAGTGCCCTCGGACCTTATAAAGGCGGTTTGAGGTTTCACCCGACGGTGAACCTGAGTATTATTAAATTTCTGGGCTTCGAACAGATCTTTAAAAATGCCCTTACGGGCAAGCCTATCGGTGGAGGAAAGGGTGGGGCTGATTTTAATCCGAAAGGGCGCTCAGACGATGAAATAATGAGGTTTTGTCAAAGCTTTATGACAGAGCTATATAGACATCTTGGAGAAAACCGGGATATCCCGGCCGGTGATATAGGGGTAGGCACAAGGGAAATTGGGTTCCTTTTCGGCCAGTACAAGCGCATCGCAAATAAGTACGAATCCGGAATGATTACCGGTAAGGATCCTAAGTGGGGAGGCACGCTCGTTCGAAACGAAGCTACCGGTTACGGTCTGGCTTATTTTGTAAGGGAAATTCTATCTGAACTTAATTCAGACATTGAAGGCAAAAAGTTCGTTGTGTCAGGTTCTGGTAATGTTGCGACGTATACGATTGAAAAGCTTAATCAGCTGGGTGGAATTGTCATCGCATGTTCTGATTCAGATGGCTTCGTCCACGATAAAGAGGGCATCGACATGGATCTGCTGAAACAGATCAAGCAGGTGGAAAGAGGCCGGATTCACGAATATGCTGATCGAAAAGAAAACGTGGATTACTATGATAATAAGTCGATCTGGACACTAGAATGTGATGTTGCTCTTCCCTGTGCAACTCAAAACGAACTCCAGAAAGAAGATGCTGAAGCGCTTATTAATAATGGTGTGCAGGTTGTAGCTGAAGGTGCAAACATGCCGGCTTCCACCGAAGCAATTGAACTGTTCAGAGAATCGGATGTATTGTTTGGGCCGGGTAAAGCAGCAAATGCCGGAGGTGTGGCTGTTTCAGCACTCGAAATGCATCAAAATGCCAGCTTGAACGCAATGACGTTCGATGAAACAGATAAACAGCTTCAGCAGATTATGAAGAACATTCATTCAACCTGTCGTGATACTGCAAAGGAATATAACACCCCGAAAGACTATCTGAACGGTGCCAATATTGCCGGCTTCAAAAAAGTGGCTAACTCAATGCTGGCGTTAGGGTTAATATAAGTATCTAAAAATTTTGTTTGTCTGCCGTGCTTTTCAGAAAAATTATTGAACTTGGCGGGAAAATAAAGATCATAATACACTTTAAAGCTCATAGAGGGTGAAATTTACGTACTGTAACCAATTATTCAGGCAATTTATGTTTGGATGGAAGCGTTTACTTTAATACAATTAATGGAAACGCAATCCATCTCCAATGAAAGAATCAGTTCGCTACATACTTCCATTACTCCTCCTCATCTTCGTATCTGGCTGTTCAATGTTTCGTTATCAGCAGACGGGGTCCCTTTTCTTATTTGAATACCAGGGGAAAAAGTATGAAATAGCCGGGCACACAAATGAAAGGGGTGAATCTGCGAATTACCTAGTCCATCGGGAAGGAAAAAAAATCGTATTTCGGGCGATTGATCATAACAGAGCGGGAGTAATAGACAAGGTGATGTCTGGTTCTATCGGCGTATTAGAGGCAAATGAAATATATCAGGCAGGTATTCAGAGTGCAATGGAAGAGAATCTGTTTAAAAATATCAAGAGAAATCGTACGTATGAGTCAAAGTATGGCGACTACCGGCTTGTCGTGGAAACTTACCTCAAAAGGAATAAGGAGTTTCACAACCGGTTTTTACTTTTCACTCTGAACTGGGAACTTAAGGGAATTTACTGGGACGAAAATAGTGACGGCTTAATTGACCGCAGGGCGTCAGGTGAAGTTGATTTAGAGACAGCACAGAATCTCTATTCTATAATACTCGATGAGGCTGAAGAAGAGGATCAGTTAATCGAGACGGAGAATGGGCAGAGGATTATTGGAAAAGAGCTGAAGAGGAATAGTGATATTGCATTCAGAATAAAGAATTAGCACATCTTTGTGGCAATTTATTGCCGATGATTCAAGGATTGTTTATGCTGATACAGAATCATTAGCCATCACAGTAATTAATATATTCTTATGACCTTCCGGCGTTTATTTTTTACTCTGCTGTTCTCTGCTTTTATTTTTTGCTATCCTTTTATTATTAGTGCACAAACCCTGGTAATTCATGATGTAAGTATTCTTACCATGGAAACGGATCAGCTTTTGCAGAATCATAGTATTATTATTGAAAACGAAACGATCCGGTGGGTCGGCCCATCAGAAGAAGCTGAACTACCTGCAGATGCACAAGTTGTTAGCGGTAGTTATTATGTGATGCCGGGGCTGGCCGAGATGCACGCCCATATACCGTCGCCGGGGCAGGGAGAGCAGGCTATGAAAGATGCCCTGATTCTTTACTTAACCCAGGGAATGACAACTATCCGGGGAATGCTTGGCCATCCTGCCCATCTTGAGCTTCGGGATCAGGCCGCAGCCGGAGAAATTGACAGCCCAAGAATATTTACATCAGGTCCATCCTTTAGCGGCGGCTCAGTTGAAAATACATCTGAGGCCAGAGAAATGGTGCGGCAACAGGCAGAGGCTGGTTATGATCTTTTGAAATTCCACCCCGGTCTGTCAGTTCCGGAGTTTCGGGCAATAACGGATGAGGCAAATCGCCTCGGTATTGAATTCTCAGGACATATCTCTCATGATGTAGGTCTTGAAAGAAGCCTGGAGGCGGGTCAGGGCACAATTGAACACCTCGATCGCTACATGGAATTCCTGGCCGGAAATCCGGAAGAAAGAGAAGACCCGAATATCATTTTCTTTGGCTACGACCTCACTTATGATGTGGAAGATAGCAGGATTGATGAAGCTGCAAAGCTTACAGCTGACGCCGGCGTTTGGAATGTGCCGACACACACATTACTGCATAACGTATTCAATCCCGATTTGACTGTCGAAATGATGGGAAACTGGCCGGGAATGGAATATGTGTCTGATGCCACGCTTAACAGCTGGTCGGGCTACGTTCAAAATCTTAGGAATGGAGGCGCTTACGATGCGGATAAAGCACGGCGATTTTTGGAGGTCCGCGATGAACTACTGATAGCTCTGCATAAGGCCGGGGCTGGAATTATGCTGGGAGCTGATGCTCCTCAAATTTTTAATCCGCCTGGATTTGCAGCACATCGTGAGTTGGATCTGCTTATTAATGCAGGTTTAACTCCATTTGAAGCTCTAAAAACCGGCACTGTGAATGTTGCTGAATATCTTAATGAGGCCGGCAAATCGGGGATCATTGCGGAGGGAGCCCGAGCAGATCTAATTATTTTAAGCGCCAATCCTTTAGAAATAATACCATTTCAACAGGCTATTGAAGGTGTTATAACAAGCGGAAAACATTACGACCGTAATCTAATGGATGAAATGCTTCAGGGGGTCAAAGACCGTTTGGAGTAAAGAATGAAGAATTAATATTCGATTATTTGCATATACACTTGAAAAGCGTCTCTTTTTTTTAAATCAAAATTCGGTATAGTTAACTGCTTTCTTATATTTGCGATGGCTTTACGGGATTCACTTGGGAGTGATACACGTCGTGAGGCAGGCTTCGTCTGATAGACAATAACTAAGACGGTATTCTGCATGAAAAAACCTTTGACAGTAATATTTGCAATTCTCATAGTAGTTGTAGCCTTATATGTATTAAGGGATGACTCTGTGCCCGCGCCAGTTACAGATTCAGATAATTTAAATGCACTATTAACGGGTGCTCCCATAAATAGCATCGATTTGTCCGCTTCTATACCGGATACAGTCTTTATTCCGGCTGAGAATGTTTTTAGCCCCGAAATTGAAGCTGCAGAGATGCTGGATTCCTTTTCGTCGACACAGGCTATTCTTTTTGGTGATTATATAATTGTGATGGAGTTCCTTACAAATAATGTTGTAGCGTACAACCTTGATGGTGATTTTGTGAAAAGGTTTCAAAATGAGAAAATTTCACAGGCAGCTTCAGTCACGGCAAACAGCGATAGTCTATATATTTACGACTATGGAAATAAAGTAATTCATAGCTACAATACAGACCTTATTAATCAGCGCTCGTTTCCTTTTTCTGCACCATATTATACTCAGGGAAGCATCAAAATAAATGATACTCACCTGGCATATCAGAGAGAAGACGCCTCGGGATTCAGAATTGGGGAAAATGGCAGTGACCAGCTATTGGTAGTATCCCAAATTGAGCAGCCTGAAAAACCCTTAGCGGAACTCTTCCCAAGAATTGTACCATCCGGAAAACAGCCGGGAGGATTTAATAACCTGATGTTCTCAATAAATAATCGAAGTGATATCGTGTCGGCTTACCCGGCACTACCGTATTTATTTGTATATCGAAACTTTAAACAGCACAGAAATATTGTTCTTTCATCAACAGCATCCAATGAGGTCGATAATCCCGGTTTGGCTCCATTTGATCCGGTGATGGGTGAGGCGGTAAGAATTAATAATCTTATGGATCGTCTTTACCTAACAGAAAACGGAGATATTCTGATATTCAGCTTTGGCCAGCTCCATCATCTCCGTCTTGGCAGAAATGGAAATTACGAACACGGAAAAAGCTACGTGTTTATGCGTGGAGATAACGGGCATTCTATTAATTCCATAAGCAGCATAGATGAGTCGCAAAGCCAGCCCGGTAGATTTTATATCATAAGTTCAGAACTGCTTTACATTATTGACCTTCCGTAATAAATTCACCGGGCTCAACGGAATTCCCTATACTTTTTTGAATACCACGATACCATTGTGGCCGCCAAATCCGAAGGTGTTGCTCATCGCTACGTTGACATCAGTATTAATAGAATCCCCGAAAATAATATTCATATCGGTAGGCAGCTCAGGGTCGACGTTTTCAGTATTGATGGTACCAGGGATTACACCATCTGTAATTGATTTGATGGATGCAATGGCTTCAGCCGCTCCGGCGGCTCCCATTAAATGACCTGTTACAGATTTTGTGGCCGTTATTTTCAGATCTTTATTTGAGTCTCCATACACTTTTTTGATTGCCTTGAGCTCACTAATATCTCCAACTGGGGTTGATGTTGCATGCATATTCATATGGTCAACATCTTCGGGGTTTAACTCGCCGTCTTTCAGTGCGCGTCTCATTCCCTCTGCTGCCCCCAGACCTTCAGGGTGCGTTGCCGTGATATGGTAGGCGTCTGCAGTCATGGCAGCCCCGGCAACTTCCGCGTAAATTGTAGCGCCACGGGCTTTTGCGTGCTCATACTCTTCAAGAATCAATGTGCCGGCTCCCTCACCCATCACAAACCCATCTCGATCCGTATCAAATGGACGGGATGCTGTAGA
>CAZVEP010000104.1:5468-11313 GCA_964625635.1 uncultured Rhodohalobacter sp. | reverse complement strand
CTTACCTGGTTCATCGATAGCCGCGGAGATCAGCGGGGCGTTAAGGTCTTCAGTATGGATACTCCCAAGGCAGACCGTTTTGATGGGTTTCCGGCATATCCCCTGCAGCAAGAATGGTATCACACCGGCCGATTTATCCCTCATCCTGAAGGAACAACAATCGAAATCGCAAATGTTCTTGGAGAAGTGGATGAAAACAATTCACCCGGTACTGTGGAATTTCTGGTCAATGGTGAGATTTACACAATTGATGCTTTAGAGTCTTCCAGTGGCTTGTTTCTTATGTTTACGGACTCAACGAACAGAACAGAAACCTATCAGGCCGGACGCTATATGATTATTGATCCGCCAAATAATGGTCTTGTGACGCTTGATTTTAACAAGGCCTACAACCCGCCATGTGCATTTAACCCTTATACAACCTGCCAGCTTCCGCCACCTCAAAACCGGCTTGATGTTGCCATACCTGCGGGTGAGAAACGACCGGTGGAATGGGAGGGGATTTAGAGAAACAGATTAAGGTATAGGCTGAGGTTAGCTGTATAACGATTCCCGACAAGCCTGAAGGTTTTCTTAATCCAGCACTTCGAAACGGGTATTTCTGTTTACCTGCTGTCTGGTATTTACATCAGAGATTTGAACACGCAGTTCATAAAGATCTGGCAGCAGATCAGCCGTTTCTATCTCAAGGTTTTCAATGAGACGATTCTCCTCACTGGTAAAGTTTAGTGTCAGCACAAATTCAGTTTGGTCGGTTAATACGCGTCCGCTTTCATCAATCGGAAGAATTTGATAGGTAAGCTCAAACCGTGAAAATCCGTTTGGCTGAACCTCAAGATTATAAACTTCAAAGTGCAGAACCAGTGTCTCATCTGAGGGTACTGTCTGATTATTAGCCACGTAAAACGGAAACAGTGCCTCTTCCGGTATCTCACTTGACCCAATACCATATCCCAATACCAGATCTGCCACCTGCAGTGAGTCTGTGTTAGCTGACAGTGGAACAGGCTCTCGGTAATGGATACTTCCTAGCCCTCGAATAGCTTCTGGATAGGGCGTATCGTATGCAGGTCCGGATGTGGCCTCGTCTGTGTTAATAATTTCTGATGACGCTGAGTGGTGTGCCCTTTCGGTATGTTGTGACATGAACATGGTTGATGCACCCGCATTGAATGGATCTCGCTGAATGTTAAACGCTGTCGTCTCAGATTTACGATCAACAAGCTCCCAGTCTTCATTATATGTCTGCAAACTATGATGCAGCTCATATTGAGGCAGAAGGTCCGCAATATTTTCAGCACTCTGAACCGTACTTAATGAAACTGATGAGTCTCGGTTCCTGGAAAAATCGATCAAAAATGCTTCCCTCGGGCTGCTCTCAATATATGTAACAAGAACCGGGGTGTGGTTATCATCTATAAATCGATATTGATACACATCAACCGGAATCGTAGGAATCCTTGATTTGATGGTCGACATTTGTCTTGGCGCCTGAAGTTCCTGCTGCTGAATGAGCTCAGCAGACTCTTCTCTGAACTCTGCATCCAGTCCTGAAAAGGCATCGCGTTCCCTGGCAAGCACCATATTTCGCAGACTGTTCAGGCGCTGTTTGAAAAACGGGCCGATATCACTTAGCTGCTCATAATAAAGCATCTGCAATATGAGTGCCGGCGTAAATCCCGCCCGTGTAAATTGTACCATGTCTCGCTCTTCGAAAGGATCAGTCCTGTAAGCCTGCTCAGGAATAAATTCCTCTATAGTTCTTATCATCTCAAACTGGTCATTGCGGATATTAGTCCCAAATATAAAAGGTACTGAGCTGTCGGCCTCAGGAGTAATATTATCATAAAACCAAATTTCATACTCCGGGTAGCGATGGTTCTCATAAAGAATGAACTCGAGGGCCTGTTCCCGCAACTGCGGTAATTCCTCCTCGTCATACACAAGATCACCGCCCTCATCAGGCATACTGCGCTGCTGACGCATTATTTGCTGTTTAAGCCAGGGTTTGATGTTCATATCCTGAAGAGTTAGTAAACCACTCTGAACCCGATCCGGCTCGCCGTACCTCACATAAACAAGAGCTCTTTCATCTGTCCCATAAATAGTAGAACTGTTTTTCGTAAATCGATCGCGGGACTCAGCAATGCGCTGCCAGTGTTCAATAAGCCGCTCATTTACTATATGCGCCGGTGTTGGATCAAGCCGGGTCCAGAATCCCCGGATGTCGATTCTCAGATCCTTATCTTCGGCTTCCCACCATTTGCTCCACTGCCGATAAATTCCTTCCCCTGCGATAGGCTTCAAACGCTCAATCTCTTGCCTGATAGCTATCCTGCTGTTTGTGCCATTGCCGTTAAGCAGGGCTTTGTAATACATCTTTGTTGCCGCTTCGTACTCACCACTTAATTCACGTTCTGTTACAATCTTAATGTATTCAAGCCCGATGCGGGCATCTACGCGTGATTCTTCAGTATAATGATCTTCCCAAAGCGCAAGTGCCTGTTCAGTATCACCACGATACAGCAATTCCAGACCTTGCTCGTAGGCCGACGACGGCTGTGCCTGAAGTTGTTCACCTATGACTGATATCCAGCAGGTGAGAATACAACCCAACAATAAAGAGTATCGAAATAAATTCATGGTGATATGCCGGATTTTAATTCTGCTCAAAATACAATGTTCCCATTAAAACGAACAGCGAAACCACAAATGGATATGCTTTTTACAGAAATCGACTCAACAAGAACATTTAATTTTAGTACCTTTTACTCCAGAAACTGAATAGATTTATGCCAGAAAATTATAGAGCATTAACACGTACATACCGCCCGCAATCATTTGACGATATTGTGTCGCAAGAGCATGTGAGCAATACGCTGAAAAACGCGATAAAACAGGATCGTATTTCACACGCCTATATGTTTTGCGGCCCGCGTGGTGTGGGTAAAACCACCATGGCCCGGGTTTTGGCGCGTACAATCAATTCTATTGATGAAGGTGTGGATGCCGAGTCACTAAATCAAACCCTCAATGTTGTTGAGATTGATGCCGCTTCCAATAATAAAGTGGACGATATTCATCACTTGCGGGAAAGTGTCCGTATTCCTCCCCAAAATGGCCGCTACAAAGTTTTCATTGTTGATGAGGTCCATATGCTCAGCAAGGCCGCATTTAATGCGCTTTTGAAAACACTTGAAGAGCCGCCGGCGCATGCCATCTTTATTTTTGCAACGACCGAACCTCACAAAGTTCTTCCCACTATACTGTCTCGTGTTCAGCGGTTCGATTTTAAGCGAATCAGTGTTGATGAAATTGTCGATCGCCTGAAAAAAATCTGCAAAAAAGAGGGGATTACAATAGATGATGAATCCCTGCATGTCATTGCAAAAAAAGCAGACGGCGCCCTGCGTGATGCTCTTGGATTGATGGATCAGGCTATTGCATTTTGTGGAGACGACATCCGTCATAAAGAATTGATTGAAGCTCTGAATGTAGTGGGAACTGATCAGCTCTTTACGTTCATATCTGCCGTTGAAAAGAAAGATTCCAGTGCCGGACTCCAGCTTGTAGATAACCTGATGAAAGCCGGCGTGGATATTCAGGAATTTTTGTCAGCTTTGACCGAGCATTTGAGAAACCTCTATGTGGCTGTAAACTCCAGCCGTATGCACCTTGTAGATGCAACTGCGGAAACCAAAAGCCACTACAGGGAAGCTGCGAAAGCTTTTAAAGAGGAAGATCTGATGCGAATGCTTCACCTGGTGAGTGATGCACAACTAAAGATTCGCGATGTTCAGCAACCGCGTGTTCATTTTGAGATCCTTCTGCTCAAACTGATACATATGAACCGAAGCCGTGAACTTAACAGCCTGCTTGAGGATCTTAATCAGTTAAAAAAAAACGGCGGGGTTCAACTAACAACTGATTCCACGCAATCTGAAGTCAAAAACTCAGACCCTGAACCAGAAACGGACGATGAGAACACTGACGATTCGGATACGGTGCCAGAATCAGTAACTCAGGAATCAACTACTCCCGAAAAATCTTCTTCAAGTAATGGCTCTGCAAATACTGTTCCGATGATGAGAGAAGAGTCTCTGAATCCTGATACAGAAACTCAGATTAAAACCGGGCACCAGCACCAATCAGATCATGATTCGGAACGTGCGCAAGAAACAGCAGATACCCCAGACGGAAACGAGAACAATGTTGAAGACGAAGATGATGATTTCCTAATGGTAAAGCCGACACTCGGCTATGCAGAGGGAATCAGCTCTTCCAAGAGCGGTGCAGATCAGAAAGAAGACGTTCAAACGGCTGTTAAGCAAACTTACCCGGAGCCTATTAAGCTCGATAGTGTTGAAGACATTGAGACTCATTGGGGATCATTTGTCAATCAGGTAAAAGATGAAGCTCCGAGAATGCTTCATATGCAGTTGTTACGGGTGACGCTTAAAAAAATTCAGGGCAATGAGCTGGTGGTTGCTGCAGACACAGAATTTGCAATTAACCTGTTCAACGAAAATCAGCAGCTTCTTTCTGAATTGATGAAACGCACCGTGGGTATTCGCGTAAGGATTAAATGTATTGTGGAACGCAATGAGAAGAAAAAAGAAACGAAGAGCCCTTACGAACGATTTAAAGAACTACAGAAGAAAGACCCTCAGTTAAAAAGCGTTGTTGAGTTATTTGGAGCTGAGCTTGATTACTGAAAGATCCGCTTCTTCAATCAATTTTCAATCCAATCACTATTACTACTAATTTAAACCTAACATATTATGAGTCAGTTTAACATGGCCGACATGTTCGGCAAATTCCAGGACATGCAGGCAAAAATGAAAGAAGTTCAGGATCAGCTTGATGACCTGCACGTTGACGCTGAAGCAGGTGGCGGCATGGTGAAAGTTACTGCTAACGGAAACCGTAAAATTGTATCTATCGACCTGGATACTGATGTGATTGATCCAGAGGATAAAGAAATGCTCGAAGATCTTGTTGTGGCGGGCGTGAACAAGGCACTCGATAAAGCAGAAGATGCAGCCAAAGAAAAAATGCAAGATGCCTACAAAGGCATGATGCCCGGCGGACTTCCAGGCGGCATGGATCTTGGAAAACTGGGTCTTTAACAGATAATAATCTCATCGGTTCGCAATTTATTTATCGTGGCGCCGTCTATGAGAGTTCACATATCAACTCATCTGATTCATGCAAATTACCTCCGAAGCGCTCGAAAGGGCTATCGAAGAGCTGGCTAAGCTACCCGGTACAGGGCGAAAGTCGGCACAGCGAATGGCTATTCATCTTCTTAAACAGAGCGACGAGCGTGTACTTACGCTGGCTGATGCCCTGGTTCAGCTTAAAAAATCCGTTCAGCGCTGTTCTGTTTGTGGGAATATCACTGATCGTGATCCCTGCGCAATCTGCAGTAATGCTAAACGTCAGACAGGCGTCATCTGTGTCGTTGAAGAATTTCAGGATGTGTTTATCATTGAGAAAACTAATGAGTTCCGGGGGCGCTACCACGTGCTTGGAGGCGTCATTTCCCCGCTTGAAAACATCGGACCCGATGATATCCGGATCAAGCAGCTCTTGAAGCGTATTGGGGGTGATGATGAGCAAATTGATGAAGTAATTCTGGCTCTTAACCCCGATGCGGAGGGCGAAGCAACCTCTTACTACATCAATAAACTTTTGCTGAACTACGACGTGGATGTAACACGAATCGCCTACGGAATCCCGATGGGTACTGAGCTGGAGTTCATCGATGAGGCTACCCTCAGCCGTGCATTTGCAAGCCGCGCAAGTTTTTAGGAGCAACGTGAATAAGACATGGCATTTCTCT
>CAZVEP010000104.1:0-5368 GCA_964625635.1 uncultured Rhodohalobacter sp. | reverse complement strand
TTTGCAAGCCGCGCAAGTTTTTAGGAGCAACGTGAATAAGACATGGCATTTCTCTTCTCTGAATCCACGTTCTCCCCTCTCATCAACTCAAGAGTTGTGCCAGTACTCAATTTTCAGTAAGCAATTAATAATTAGTAAGAATTGAATGCTTTTACAGATCCTTCCACTTCGCCCTGAAAATCGCAGGGCTTATGTTCAGGATGACAATTGTCTTGTTGTGTGGATGAGCGGCGTGGCTGCAGGAAAAGAAGTTCTATTTTGATTTGTTGCCACGCCGCCCCTGTACCCAGTAAAGCAACCGTCATCCTGAATTAAACGGTGGGTTTCCGTTTGATGAAGAATCTGCAAAAGCAAAAAACCATCCGCCAAACTTAAAACCAAAAAATTTAGCAGCCATATCACACTTGACATGACACTAGAGAAGTTTAAAAAAAGGATTTCTTATAATATGTTCCGAACGGTCTATATCAAATAGAATTGGTATGTATCCAGCATATCTGAGTTTATCACGTACTTGATACAATATTTTGATTCTATCTGGGAAAAAGTTCCCGAGAATAAGGACACGGATTTAAAAAGAGATGAAACCCTTGAGCTCTTTTCCGGAAAAAAAGGGTTTATATCTTTTCATGAGAGAAATATTTTTGAATTTGAAGCGATTAGAAACCTTTTATTGGAATAAGAAGACTGAAGACATGGCATTTCTCTCGGCTATAAATCAATCTCTACTCATAAATTAACTGAAGGGCTAAACGCAGCACAATGACTATTTTTCAGAAAGGCTATGTCTGAACGCTGTCCTTTGCCAGAACCAAGACATGGCATTTCTCTCTGTTTACCCTCATTTCTTCTCACCAATAAACTAACGAATTGAACCGCTCGCTGCAGTCGCTGATCTGAAATGGCCTGTCTGGTATCGCACTTTTTTCGATTGAGTCTTTTTGATTAACTTATATTTCTAATCAATTCAATAATCTACTTCATAATCACCCTTTTTATGAGCTCCATTAAATACGGACTATTCCTCTTGATTTGTATATCGTTCACATCCCTTTTATCCGCCCAGCCCGGACCGGAATACTGGCAGCAGGCTGTTAATTATGAGATGGATATAGACATGAACGTCGAGACCAATCGGTACGATGGATATCAAAAATTATCCTACACCAACAACTCACCCGATACACTGGACAGGGTATTTTACCACCTCTTCTTCAACGCGTTTCAACCTGAAAGCATGATGGATAAGCGATCCCGTACAATTTCAGACCCGGACAGACGCATCAGAGACAAAATATTTGGATACGACGAAACAGAAATCGGCTATCAGCGAATCGATTGGATAAAACAAAACGGAACTGAGGTTGAGTTTACTGTTGAAGGAACCATCATGGAAGTTCACTTAGCAGAGCCAATTGTTCCGGGCGAAGTGGTTGAGTTTGAGATGGAATATGAGGCACAGGTTCCACTACAAACCCGCCGTTCTGGTCGCGATAATGCAGAAGGTGTGCGCTACTCCATGTCTCAATGGTATCCAAAAATTGCCGCTTACAGCGAGCGAGGATGGCATCCCAATCCATACATTGCACGCGAATTTTATGCCCCGTTTGGCACATTTGACATCACTATTCATATAGATCGTGACTATGTTGTGGGTGCGGGTGCATACCTGCAAAACCCAGAGGAAATCGGGTATGGTTATGAGGAACCTGGTATGGAGGTTAACCGGCCCGAAGGTGAGAAACTCTCGTGGCACTTTATGGCCTATGATGTCCACGATGTAATGTGGGCGGCTGACCCGGATTACACTCACACAACATATCGGGTACCTGATGGCCCTCTTCTTCGGTTTTTCTATCAAACCGATACGGTCGCTGAAAATGCCCCTGAGGGCGCCCAGGATGACTTAATAGATCGCTGGGAACAGCTCCCAGAGTTGACATCCCAGGGCTTTCAGTTTATGAACGAGAATTACGGAAAGTATCCACACGATGAATATATAGTGATTCAGGGTGGCGATGGCGGTATGGAATACTCCATGGGAACCCTGATTACAGGGAATCGGTCACTGGGCAGCCTTGTTGGCGTAACCGTTCATGAATTCATACACGCATGGTACGAGGGCGTTATTGGAAACGACGAAACCACCGATCAATGGATGGATGAGGGCTTTACTGTCTATCTATCAGCTTTAACCATGAACGAGCTATTTAATAATGGGGAAGGCGATCCGATGGTGAACAGGCACCAGAGCTATTTCAGAACAGTTAATGCCGGAATTGAAGAACCCATGCATATTCATTCAGATCACTACGAACGAAATTCAGCATATAGCATGGCATCCTATACCAAAGGGGCCATTTTCCTTCATCAGCTCGGTTACATTGTTGGAGACGATCTGCTTAAAAGTGGATTGAATCGCTTTTATGAGGAGTGGAAATTCAAGCACCCCAGCGGCCTTGATTTTATTCGAACGATGGAGAATGAGTCTGACATGGTTCTGGACTGGTACTATGAATATTGGATAACCACTACTAAAACGATTGATTATGGCATTGCTTCAGTTGAAACCGGTGAGTCTGTCGGACAAACAAACGTAACACTCGAACGATTAGACCTTATGCCGATGCCTATCGATCTGGAAGTGGAGTATTCAGATGGAAGTATTGAGCACTATTACATCCCTATGCGCATTATGTGGGGAGAAAAAGAGAATGAAAATCCAGCTATCGAACGGCACGTAGCAGAAGATTGGCCATGGGTCTTTCCGGAGTATGAGCTTACTATTAACCACCCGATGGAAGAAATTGCAAGGATTGAAATTGACCCTTCACGCCGAATGGCCGATCTCAATCGCGAAAATAACACGTGGATGGAAGATTAATTCATCCCCTGAGCTCTTTTTGAAGCCCGTTTCATCTATCTGGATGGCGGGCTTTTCTTTTATCATCTTATGACATCTCATCAACTTGGTTTTTTTGTGTTCTGGCTTTAAACAGAAACCATGCGTCATTTTATATGGTTTGATAGATATGAAATTATCAACAGTGCTTCTTCTGCTAATTTGTTTCTGCGAAGTTGGTGTGGTATCAGCTCAAGATCACAACTTTACAGCAACTGTCTTACAACCGGCCGGATCAGTTATTTTACCTTCCGCTCAACCTGATTTACAGGATACCATCCAAGCCCGGAAACAACCTCTTTACAATGCAGATGATGTTCTCCTCTATCTACCTGCGCCAGCCAACATTGCAAAAAGCATCACCAGTAGCGGCAAGCAGATCGAGGTTATCATTATGGGGCCAAGGCTCTCAAATGGTCAGGTGTATGACATACTGCTGATTGGGTTGATGGAATTTGGAGAGAGCGACGGAGTAACCCAAAGAATTTTAGCGATTCCGGCCAACGCGTCATTTCAGACTATTAAGTCACCCAGCCTCAAACAGCTTCAGTTCAACTACCCCGGGGTCATTGAAATTCTATCAACTTGGTTTGTGAATGCCTATAGTGATCGCCGATCTGAATATCTTGGGGTGAAGGATGAAAAAGAAGCAATCAACTTGTTCCTACAATGAATCAAATCATTTACTGGCAGTCATTTATCATTCTGAAGGAATGCTCTTTTGGATACTTCTCTTAATTACTTCTGGCAACAACAACTACAACCGTAATTTTAGCTGATATGAAAACTGCCATCGTTACCGGCGCAAATTCAGGAATAGGAAAAGAGACTGCCAATAGCCTGGCAATGAATGGCTACAGAATCGTCATGATCTGCCGGAATCAAGAAAAAGCCGAAGCGGCCCGTCAAGACATCATTGACGATACCGGAAATGACCAGATCGATATTTTGATCTGCGATCTCAGTTCAATGAAACAAGTAAAAGCAACTGCTGAAAAAATTCGTGATTCTTATACAGAAATTGACCGGCTTGTCAATAATGCCGGCATTTTACCAGACGGTAATCGCAGAGAAACCGATGAAGGTCTCGAACTGACATTTGCAGTCAATCACATGGCATACTTTCTGTTGACAAAGGAACTGATGCCAATTCTTGAAAAGACGCCTTCCTCCCGTATTATTAATGTAGCTTCTGATGCACATCGATACGGCACTTTTAACCCCGAAAACCTTCAATTAAGCAGAGGTTACAGTACTTCAAAAGCCTATGGAAACTCCAAGCTTTTCAACATTATGTTTACATGGCAGCTTGCAAAAGAAATAGAGGAAAAGGACATCACTGCCTTCTGCCTGCACCCGGGCGTTGTAAACACAAACTTCGCAGCTGACTCCGACTCGTGGTTCGCCAAACTGTTTAACCTTGGCCGTTTTTTCATGCGATCACCCGAGAAAGGTGCTGAAACAACTGTTTATCTATGTCTTGAAAAAGAAATTGAGCATTTGTCGGGTCAGTATTTCAGAGATAAATCACCTGTAAAACCCTCTGCACCTGCCCAATCCGATGATGACTGCAGACACTTATGGGAGCTGTCAGAAGAGTTAGTAAATGATGTTTTAAATTGATTTGAATGAAGTACATTTCCATACACGTAATAGTCGCAAAATATAATCGATGCGGTTTAAAACTTTGCCTTCACTCCCCGATCATTTTTTCCATGAAAAACATTCTTGGATCACCACTTGAAAAGCCAAATCTCTCGTAGAGGTTTTTAGCCCTGTTGTCCTCTCTGACCTCTAATGTCACTTTGCAGCATTTCTCTTTTCTGGCCTCTTTTTCAGCGGCAGCCAGGAGCGCTTCACCCAGGCCGTTTCCACGATATGCAGGTTCTACAACCAGGTCGTGTATGTTGAGAACCTTGCTGGCGTAAAAAGTAGAAAAGCCAAAGACACAGTTCGCAATACCGGCCGCATTGTCATCTACAAAGGCAATGAGATGCATATTACAAGGAAATTTTTCTAGTTCGTCAATCAATCTTCTTTTCGTGTCATCGCTAAGTGGCCGATTCATACCCATAGGGTCACGGGCATACATATCTGTAATATCGAGGATCGCCTGCTGATGCTTTTTTTTGGTAAGGTCTGCTCTAATAATTTCCAGTTTTCTCATCTAAGACTCTCTGTTAATGTAATCTTGTAGGATCTATACTATCAAAAATTTCGGTGAACTATGCAAGACTCAAAATTTCAACATTCAAAATCTAAACACTTTTTTTAAATGAAATAATTATTAATAGCATCAGCAAAGCATTCTTTAGCTATTTTTACTTCATAATATCAAATAATAGTTAATTACTTAATTCTTTAATCCTCTGTCACAATCTATGATTTGTCAGCCTCTGGTAAATGATGGGATTGAAACGCAGGCTGATCATCACGACGGCAGAAATGGCAGACATGGCATGTCTG
>CAZVEP010000103.1:0-11330 GCA_964625635.1 uncultured Rhodohalobacter sp. | reverse complement strand
TGGTAGATGGTAGATGGTAGATGGATTATGGGATGCCCTGACACCCTATCTATTTTTAATACCTTTCCTTCATCCGTGTCTTTTAGAAAAAAAACATTATGTTAGTATGGAGATCAAGAGATAAGGCTTATCAATGAATAAGCTACTTGTTGCCGATTATTCATCAACGAATTCAAAGCACATGCCAAAAACATTTATCATTGCAGTATCACTTTTAGCTGCAACATTGTTTACGATATCATGTTCCAACTCAACAAGTCCTGAAGCTGACAAAAGTGAACTGTTCAATCGGGCTGAAAATGAAATTACAATCGTTTGTACAGGTGCGTCTCTTGGCGACAAAGGCCAGGTTGACGGAGTGACATATGAGGCGGTTGACAACGATCTTCTGAGAACCCGAAGGGATGAAGATGCAGATCTCACAACGCTGTGCACAACTCTTGTGACCGATATGTCCGAACTCTTCTTAAGAGATGAACCATCTACAGCCTTTAATCAGGATATCAGCGGCTGGGATACCGGAAATGTCACTACAATGAAAAACATGTTTGCCGGTCAAACAGCTTTTAACCAGGATATCGGCAGCTGGGATACCAAAAACGTTACCACTTTATACGGCATGTTTACGGGTGCAGATGCATTCAACCAGGATATCGGGAATTGGGATACCGGAAACGTCACCAATATGTTTACTATGTTTTCAGGAGCGGATGCATTCAACCAGGATCTCTCAGAATGGTGTGTCGAAGCTATCTCAGAAAAGCCTATGGGATTTGACCTTGGAGCTGAAAACTGGACGCTGCCAGGGCCATACTGGGGTGCATCCTGTGCGTTCTCACTGGCAGAAAACGATATTACCATTGTCTGTCCTGATGCAGCCCCTGGTGATATTGGATATGTTGATCACGTTAAATTCGAAGCAGTGGAAAACGATCTATTGCGAACCCGGCGGAATGAGAATGCAGATATGACAACGCTCTGCACAACGTCTGTAACCGACATGTCAGATCTGTTCAACAATGCAGGGGCTTTTAATCAAGATATCAGCAATTGGGATACAGGGAACGTGACCAACATGGGAAGTATGTTCTCTCTTGCAAATTCCTTCAATCAACCAATTGGCAACTGGAACATAGAGAACGTAACCAATTTGTTCGGTATGTTTTCGGGTGCAAACTCATTCAACCAGCCTATTGGGAGCTGGAACACGGAGGCTGTGACTAATATGGGGCTCATGTTTTCTAACGCAACGACATTCAATCAGTCAATAAGCAATTGGAATACAGAAAGCGTGAACAATATGAGCGGCATGTTTTCCGGGGCTAACTCATTCAACCAGCCAATTGGCGACTGGAACACAGAGAACGTAACAAATATGAGTGGTATATTTTCTGGGGCTGAATCCTTCGACCAACCAATTGACAGCTGGGATACCGGGGCCGTGACAACAATGGGAGGCATGTTTTTTAATGCAGTTTCATTCAATCAGCCATTGGGCAGTTGGGACACAGCAGCCGTAACAACTATGCAGGGCATGTTTTTTAAAGCAGAAACCTTCAATCACCCGCTCAGTGACTGGAATACTTCAAATGTTACGAACATGCCTTTTATGTTTTCTGGGGCGGAGTCCTTCAACCAGGATCTCTCAGGATGGTGTGTTGAAGAACTTCCGGAAAAGCCAATGGATTTTGACCTGGGAGCTGACAGATGGACGCTGCCAAGACCTGACTGGGGCGATCCATGTGAGTAGTGCTGTTTTTTGCAGACAGGGCGTGAGAGGTGCTGATGGTAGATGGTAGATGGACTATTGAGTACTCTTATATTGCAAATTTTCTGATTCTCTAATCAACAAATCAACCACCTCAATAATCCAGTTTCCAGCGCAGGTCAACGCCCTGGCGGCTGTCATCGCCCTGGGTAATAATCAGCTCCAGGTTTTCACGCAACAGGTATTCAAGAATGAACAGCGTTTTAGGGTTTGTGCTGATCTCATTAACCAAGGCAAAAAATGTTTTGCGGTTGAGATACCAGCCGGTTAAAATAGACGTGTTGCTATCAGAACTGGTTCTCGAATTATCTATTTGGACTACATCAATTCCCAGGCGCTGAGAGGCCAACAACTCCACACGGTCCAGCAGCACATCGAGTGCCACGTCCGTTGCACTGGTTCCGCCTCCGCTTCCTGCCACAGCCTGTTCCCATGAATCAAGTTCATAGAATGGTTTACCGAATACTGTATAGCTGAAAATATCCTGCAACTCCATTTGAGGCTCACTGTCGAACCTGAATTCCGGATCCTGAGCGGTCCCCTCAATAATGTAAAAGATTCTCACATCGGTACGAACCTGTGGCGGCTCATACACGGTACGTACGTTAAGCGCCGGATTTTCTACCTGGCCAGAAAATGTGACAGTGGCTGTTTCGAGCACAAAGTTTTTGCCTAGCGGACGGGCATACCCTTGCACGCCCTCCAGCTGACCAAACATTTGCAGATCTCCGGCTGGCTGTTTCAAAAGGTCTACCTGGCCATCGAGTTCGATCTCCAGATCGAGGTACTGTTGGTTCCGGATGAAAAAGTCACGGGTAAATTCGACATTTACATCAATGTCCATTTTTTCGTAAAAATCCACTGATTCTATGTCTTCCTCTCCTTCCAGCCTTACATCCTCAACGGCTCGCTCGCCAAAATTCTGCAGAAATACGAATCCATTCAGAAACGTGAGATCACCTTGTAAAGCCGGCTCATCGATTGTACCCGAGATGCTCGAACTCAGATCTACTATGGCATTATATTCCTGAGTGTTGGCCGCCTGGAACTGTGTTCCGCGAACTGTTATATCAATATTACCTGGTTGCAGATTTTCAATTTCTACAGTTCCCGAGGCTCTGATTCGGCCCGGTCCACTTTTCATACTGAACTGACGAATAGCCACTTCATCGGGAGTAAACACAAACTGCCCCCCAACATTTTCCAGCTGAATTCCGGCCGGTACTACTCGCATTGAACCGTTAGTCAGTGCAAGTGATCCATTAGGCTGGAGATCCTCTAATGTACCCGAAACTACTAAATCACCATTTATACGGCCTGCTATTTGCCGTACCATCGTTCGGTCCACAAAATCATTGACGATCGCAAGATTCAGATTCCGGGTTTGCAGGTTCACCTGCAGGCTGTCATCATCAGACGGCAGCACCACTTCAGCTTTTCTTAAATCTAATTTGAATGGAATACTGGAACTGAAATCAAGAACGCGTTCTCGTCGGGATGTTAGTGTACCGGCAAGACCGAAATTTGCCTCTTCATGATCGTAGATCAAATCTACAATCACCGAATCGACCGGAACACCTGAAAGACGCCCATCTCTAAATTTCAGCTCCCCCTCAAACTCCGGAAGCCCGGCCTTGCCGCTCATTTCACCCTGAAATGTAATATCTCCTGATGTCTGCTCAACCAAATCACCCGGCATAAACGAGAGCCAGTAGTCGGCTTGTGTACGGTTCACACGAAATTCGCCCTCAACTTCACGATCGAAGAATTGATCGTCAAACGTGAGCGGGTCACCCGGCAAGAATGGCACGCGTGCACTGCCCTTTAACAGCTCAGACTCATCATGCCATCCCTCAAGTGAAAGATCCAGCCACTCTTGTTGAATGTCTCCAGAAAATCGAAGGGAATCCATCACCCCATTTTCATAGCGAATGGATGATAGCATCCCGGTAGAAGTGAGATCCAAAGAATCCGGTGAGTTATTGAATTGAACATATGCTGAAAGATATCCATCGACCATCTCTTCCCCCATTAGCGTTCGCTGTAGCACACCTATGTTCAAATTCTTCGCATTTAGGCCTGCGCTTTGCGACAGACTGTCGATATGGGGAGCCCACAATTCAAGATAAGCATACTCGTCTTGTGTTTGAACTCTGAGTGTGTCAACTGAGAAAGTGTTTTCTTTGAAACGAATGCCGAAAGATTCATTTAAGCTGAGCGTACGCTCTGGTGTTTCGAATTCCAACGTATTCGTAATAAGCTGAATTCGCTCACGAGTATAGCTATACTCACCTGTTTGTGTTAAACGTCCCTCTTCTCCATTTATCAGCTGAAAACCCACGTTTCCTGATGTTTCCTCTTCGGTTATCCGGGCCGTGCCAGACATTGAAAAATCCTGAATTTCCTGATTATACACGACAGGACCCATCATTTCAATACTCGATTCAATCTCCGGTTCATCCAGTAAAAGAACTGTGATGCTGCCCGTAATTTCATCCGAGGAAAAAAGTGTATCAACCATAACTTCTTCCAGCGAAAGATTGCCATTGAACTCAAGTTCACGATTGTTATTTCTCGCCAGTTGTCCTTCGAGCCCGCCACGTACCAAAAGCTGTTCAACACCAATCAGAGGCGCAAATGGATAAAGGTCCTTGATCTCTGCAGTAAAATCTAACCTGTTTTCTAGATCCATAAAATCCGTCAGGTGCTGCCTGATCCTTAATTCTGCATCAGCTATCGGGCTTTGAAGCGTGCTGTTTTCAACGTAAAATATTTCATTCTCAACCTTAAATTCAGATTTCAAGGTATCTATTGGCTGACCATTAATAATCGTTGAATCGAGTTGAGCGACAGCGTTGAGCGTAAGTTCACTGATATCAAATGATCGTCCTTCGCCCTGTAAATTACCATTTATGTAGGTTGGGAAATCTTCGAAGCCTGTAAAATCTGCCACATTCACTTTATCCAGGGAAAGATCGAACTGATAGTCTGGTATTCCCGACCACTCAGTGACAGTTGCATTCGCACGAGCTATGCTCTGATTGATACGCCCGGTCCATTCGCCCACAATTTCTCTCGGGGATACCCGGCCATTAAATGTAATTTCTGAAAATGACTGATTCCCAAAACGGCCCTCATCAACAATAAGCCGGACCCGACTTTGAAGATCAGATTGCTGTATGCCGCTGCCTTCAGCATTGAGTGTGAGTGAAAGCTCACTGTCTAGCGTAGCATCTTCCAGCCATGTTGCCAGATTTATTGTCTCTGCACTAAAATCACCCCTCCATTCGGGTATATCTGAAAACACCTCTGACGCATTAATTGAGGCCTGAATGATCTCCATAGATTTTTGCACCGTACCCGATAATTCGGCCACGCCTCGATTGAGCCGATAATCAAATTCTGCACGATCCAGGGAATAGTCTGTCAAAGACATATCAGAAACTTCAAGCGCTCCTTGCCACTCGGCAGTCGAAGGCTCCATCAGGTTTATATTGCCCGACCCATTCATACGGGCATAGTTTAAATCTGGCAGCGTTGAATCACCCAGCAATTCATAGCCATTAAACTCATTGAGTTCAATTTCGAGCTCTTTCAACCTGTAGGGATCAGAAATATCAGTTTGAGTACGAGCTGTCAGATTTCCGCCAGCTCCTGCGTTTACAGTTATATTTGTATCAAAATTTTCAAAATCTCCCTGAAATGAAATCCCGATATTCAAATTCTGACGCAGCGGATTCTCTTCGAGGTAGGCACTAACATCACTTGCTGAAAGAGGTGTTACCGAGACATTACCTGCGAGTGTTTCCTGATCCAGAAGCTGAGCGTTCGATTCCAGTAGCGTGCGGCCCGTATTTATGACCAAAGACTCCAACGTTACCTGTTCATCCATCGCCACGGCTTGCATCGACACGTCAACAGGGGATGGCAGCCTGCCTTCCCGAATTCTTAAATCGAGTTCATCAACTGATGCATACCAACGGTCTGGAAACACTTCAGCAGCAGCCTGTATATTCACATTTTCAAGTTCAAGAAATCCATCAGGCAGAAGCAACTCAGACTCAACCATCAGATTGGATTGCTCCAGTAATATGCGGTTCACCTCCCAATATAGAGGATCCGATGGCTCGGTTTCGGTAGTATCCGATTCGGGCAGTATACGCTGAACATTCCACACAGAATCTTCGCTCTGCACGAAGTTTCCATCAAGGCCAGACACCCTGAGCAAATCCAGGCGGTACGGCTTTGTGATGAGCGATGGAATGGTATACTGAACAGATACAGAATCAATAGCTGCAATTTGCCTGTTTTCGGCATCACTGAGATATACGTCATATACCGTAAAACCAAACAGCAGATCGCCTTCCATACGATCGATTGCAAGCTTTCCATTAAGCTGAGAGTTTGCCTGTTCAATAGCTACGCTACGAACGTAGGATAGCAGCCAGTCGCTTTTCATTGCCTGACGCAGACCAACTAATATCGTCACCACAATCAGCAGTACAATTGTCAGCTTAAGCAACAGCGACATCGACTTTTTCTTATTTGAACTTTCTTCGGTCAAAATGCTTGTCCTATACTAAAATGAATACCTATTCGGTCCCATCCATTACTGCTCCCCATATCACCAAAAATCCCCAGGTCGTCCTCTGTTGGATTCACCTTATATCCAACATCTATTCGTACCGGGCCTATGGGCGACTGGTACCTCAGCCCGCCCCCGGTGCCAAACTGAATGGGTCGTTCATCAATCCTGTCAATCTCCCGCCAGATTTGTCCGCCATCGAGAAAAACGCCCATCCCAAATCCATTGAACAAGAAATTAAGCTGTTGTCTCACTTCTATATTAAAAGTGAACATTGCTTGCCCTCCTGTTGGAACATACCCGTCAAATTCACCGTCATTAAATGAGGGGCGCTTAGGTCCAAGCTCCTGTCTTGACCAACCTCTGACAGAGTTTGTGCCTCCTGTGAAGAAGCGAATATTAGCAGGTAAACTATCCTGCTGAGTGTAAAATAAGGCTCCGGTGTGAATCCTGGAGGCAAGCTTAGTGCTGCGGCTCAGCGGTAAATAATGCCGTACATCAAGCGTCAGTTTTTGAAACGTAAAGGTGCTTTCACCAAATGTACCGGAAAACTCTGCTGATGGCTGAACGACCCATCCTTCAGGATCGCGGGTCACCCGCTGACTATAATACCCCGAGAATAACAATGATGATACATTATAGCCCAAAACGGTATCTGGCAGACTCACTTCCTGACGTCTGGAAATCTCTTCGTTTAAAGAAAATTCATATGAAACTGTAGCCGTTTGAGCTCGTTTGATCTGGTAAATTAAGCTATTTGTTATACCCACCCTCAAAAGCTCAAATGCCGGCTCGAGCCTTCTTTGTCCATAGGGTGATGTCACATAACTACTCCTGGTATTGAACACATACGGAATGAGATAGTCTGCCCCCAGCCGCTGCTCAATAAATGAGCCACGGGCATTAAAACTAAGCCTGTGCCCGGTACCGGAAATGTTACGGCTTTGCCAGTTTACCTGGCCTCTCAGGTATTCTTCGCTGCCAAATCCGACAGACGCCTGAATTGTGCGGGGAGGATTTTCACGTATCCTTACCCGAAGATCCAGGGTAGAGTCTTCTTCCTGTTCAGGAATTGTAATTGTGGCAAAACGAAACAGATGATGCCCAAAAATCTGACGCTGTGATTCCTGCACTCTGCGGCTATCGTATATTCTTCCTTTGTTAATAACCATTTCGCGGGCTACAATACGATCCGGGACGGTTTCGACTCCTTCAAACGTAAACTCATTGAAGTAACTTAGTGGCCCGGGCTTCAGAATGATATCTACCGATGCCTGTTTGGCAACAGAATCAATATCGGCCTGAATATCGACTTCAGCCCACGGGAAACCATGATTTTCCATAACCTGGGTAAAATTCCCAACCACATCAGGCCTGCGGATAGTTTGAAAGCGATTACCTTTTCGAAAATCATGAGACGATAAGCTCCGCTGAAATGATTCTTCATCTCTTAAACTTTGAACCACGGCAGAATCTGCATTAATGATCACTTGAGAAGATACTATCCGAATGGGCTCTCCCTCCCTTATGCGAAATACAACATTGCGCTTCCAGTTCTTACGTTCCGGGGAGTGGTCTACAGTCACTTCCACCTGATCGTAGCCACGGCGTTCGTAATATCGAATAACGCGAATTCTGTCTCGTCTCAGTTCTGTCTCATTTAACCTGTAATCTTTGACACGTCTGAATATTTTTCTAAGCAGATTAGGTTCCTCAGTCGCAATCACCTGCCTGAGTACGATGCCTGAATAATTATCGTTTCCCTCAAATGAAATATCCCACACAACCGGATCTTTTTCCTGCTGCATGCGTGCATCTGCTGATTGATAGCCACTAATCAGGAGTATTAAGACTGCAATTATGCCTATCACAGATCTCATCGGAAGCTCAAAAGTAACTTGCTTTCTGCAGATAATTTTCAATAGAAGTACGTTAATATTCTTGAAGTCTAAAATACACTATTTAAAGCAAAATTTAAGATTCCATCTTGGGAGTAAGCCATGATATCTTTAACCAGCCAACAACAACGAGCTCAACTCTCTTTGATTATAATCCTGCCGGAATTTTAATTCGCATATGTATAGTTATCTTCACGAAACAATCTTCACAACTTATTCACTCACTTGAAGTACTTTTATACGGTAAACAATTAGACTATTCATTAAATGCTTTTTACAGAAAATTGACTTTATGAACCAATCAATATTTAGATATACAGGTGCATTGCTGACCTTTATATTTACCTTTTTTTTACTGATAAGCTGCGGGCCTGATCGCCTTGATGATTATAGTGAGGATTCATTTTCGTTAGTGAATCAGGATGGAGAAAGAGTAACTTTTCCTGATGACTTTGAAGGCTCCCCGCTTGTCGTTGGATTCATCTATACCAGCTGTCCCGACATCTGTTCATTCATAACCGCCAATGTTAAGAAAATTTATGCGGCCGATACACACCCGGAAGGGACTCAATTTGCACTTATTACCTTCGACCCCGAACGCGACCGCCCTGAAGATCTGAAAACCTACGCCAGTGCATTTGAAATGGACCGGGATCCTTTTCATTTTTTGACCGGTTCACCTGAAGAAATAGACCGGTTGATGAATCGTGTAAATATAAGAACTGCTGTAAGCAGTGAACAGGTAACGGAGAGCGGTGAATCGATTTACTTTTTGAGTCACTCAGATAAAATCCTTTTAATAGATCAGGATTCACGACTAGTCTTCGATTATGGTGGAAGTATGACCCCCGTTGACATTGTTGCTGAAGATCTCAGCAAGCTGTGATGTACTCATCTACTCAGAAAATAAAAATATTCAATTCAGACATAATATTTATATGAAAACATTTGCCGGCTTATTTCTTACTGCTATTACCTTTCTCTTATTTGTTTCTTGCCAGCAGGAGGCAAACGAAGAGAACAACACTGCGGCCATACAGGGAGAAGGGATTCAGGTCAGCGATGCATGGGCAAGGCCCGGTGCAGAAGGCCGTATGAGTGCTGCCTATTTTTTAGTCAGCAATTTCAACGTGGAAGACGATAAGCTCTTATCTGTTGATACCGATGTTGCCCGGACTGCTGAAGTTCATGAGTCATATGAACGCGAGGAAGGGATGATGGGAATGAGGGAAGTTCCTCAACTTAATTTGCCGGCTCAGTCCACAGTTCGTTTTGAACAGGGAGGTTTACATGTAATGTTGATGGATCTGACACAACAACTATCAGACGGCGATATGTTTAAACTCACTCTCGCTTTTGAAAAGGCTGACTCTGTAACAGTTGATGTACCGGTTCGTCTGTAAGATCCAAGGATAAGACTTAAATATTCACTCATTTTCAAGTCATATACCCGATTTTATATAAAATAAAACACTGCCGATACTTGTTATACTGTGTTGTTTTAAGTGTATATAAGTTTATAACATGAGCGAGCCTATAAAATATTTACTATTAATTTTCGCCACTATTTTTTTGGCAGCGGGCGTTTATATATTCCAGCCAATTTCTGCCGGCGTTGAGGCACTTTCAAAAACAACTCCCTGTAGCCAGCCCCTCAGCTACACCATAGGTGATATCGATACTCGTTTTTCTATCACCCAAGACGAACTTGAAGAAGCAGTTAAAAAAGCGGCCGGCGTTTGGAATTCAGGAGCCGATACAATTTTGCTTGCAGCACAGAAAGGTGAGCCACTTCAGGATGATATCACTATTCAGCTGGTATATGACGACAGACAGGAAAGAACGGATCGAGAAATACGGTTCAGAGAACAAATCAGGTCGCAGCAAATCCGGCTTGATAATCAGCAGATCAATCACGACAGAAAACGCGAATTATTTGATCAGCGCTCCAGGGAATACCAGGCATTTGCTGAAAAAACCTCTGACCAACTCGATGAACTCAATGAATGGATTAACGAAAAAAATGATAGCGGCGGATTTACAGGAACTGACCTTGAGCAATTTACACAACGGAAAAAAGAAGTAGAAAAAGCTCAGGAAAAAGTTCGTCTTAAACAGCAAGAACTCGACGTTCTTGCACGATCTATTAATACTGAGATGGATGAACTAAATGAGAAATTTGAAGTCCACAATAAATTAATAGATCAATACAATGAAGAATTTGCAGGTGATTTACGGTTCGCAAAAGCTACGTATCAAAAAACATCCGCCGGTGGTGTTGTAACTGTAAATCAGTTCATGAATGAAAAAGAACTTATACTGATACTCGCCCATGAACTGGGTCATGCGCTAGGTGTCTCACACCTTGGTCAGCCAAAAGCGGTTATGTACAGCCTGATGGGCGGCCAGCAGATTAACCCCGTTGTACAGCTGACTCAATCAGATATTGAAGCCGTTATGCAGCTTTGTAACTGATATAAAGAGCTACTCCAACCCATTCCCCCGCATTAATATTGGCCAAAATCCCTGTGTTGTTTCGTTATTATTTTTGGTGTAACCTCTCTATAACCGATCACCAAAAATTTTAGAGATGAAAAAATTAAAGACAGAGATAAAGTGGGGGCTTATTTTCACAGCAGCGATGTTACTTTGGGTGGGTTTTGAGCGCCTGATGGGCTGGCATGGCGAAAGGATCGACCAGCATGCAACGATGAGCGCCTTATTTTCTATCGTTGCAATTGCTATCTACGTATTTGCTCTGATTGATAAACGTAAAAACGATTTAAATGGACGCATGACCTGGAGTCAGGGGTTTATAAGCGGATTCTGGATTACTATTGTTGTGGTCGTGCTTAGCCCATTGGCCCAATACATTACTCATACCTTTATTTCACCTGATTTCTTTAATAATATTGCAGAGCATGCGGTTGAAACAGGCCAGATGACACGTGCTCAGGCTGAATCATATTTCAGTATGAGAAATTACCTCATGCAGTCGATCGTCGGAGCCTTAGGTCTTGGCATTGTCACATCCGCGATAGTGGCTATATTCACCAGGAAAAAATAGGCTTTAACCGAC